>JAZSRN010000073.1:0-3031 GCA_045538535.1 Candidatus Gastranaerophilaceae bacterium
GGCGGCCCGGGCTTTAGACCAATGCCACCAAGAGAAGGTCATGGTCCAAGACCTTTTGGCCCTCAAACGCCTCCGCCTCAACCATCTGCAGAAAACAAATAAATTATCCAATAACATTCAAAGAGTTGATTGAAAAAATCAACTCTTTTTGTTTATAATATTTCTATGATTGATTTGATTGAAAAAGCAAAAATTACTCATGAATTATCAAAGGAAGAAATTGTCCAATTACTTCAGGATAACTCATTAAACTCCGAACTTTTTAAGGCAGCGGACGATGTACGCAGAAAGTTTGTCGGGGATGAAATTCACCTAAGAGCCTTGATTGAATTTTCAAATATTTGTAAAAGAAATTGTTTTTATTGCGGTTTGAGAGCAGAAAATAAAAATTGCCAAAGATATCGAGCAACAAAAGAAGAAATCCTTAATCTCGCGGATTTTGCAATCAAATCAGGATACAAAACAATAGTTATGCAATCGGGTGAAGATGATTATTTTAAAGCTGATTTTTTGGCGAACATCATTAAAGAAATAAAAAAACATAATGTTGCAATTACACTGAGCATTGGTGAAAGAACTTTTGAAGAATACAAAACACTTAAAGAAGCCGGCGCAGACAGATTTTTACTAAGGATTGAAACAACAGATGCAAACCTATACAAAAAAATGCATCCAAATATGAGTCTGGAAAACCGAAAAGAATGTTTGTTTAATCTTAAGAAATTGGGCTATGAAATCGGTTCGGGTTGTTTAGTTGGACTTCCAGAACAAACTTTAACATCTTTGGCTGATGATATTTTATTTTTCAAAGAACTTGATGCAGATATGATTGGTATCGGCCCGCTAATTATTCATCCGGATACCCCATTAAAAGATGAGGAAAATGGCAATTTTGAACTTGCGCTCAAAGTAATGGCAATAACAAGACTTTTACTACCGGATATAAATATCCCCGCTACAACCGCTATGGAAACTTTACATCCAAACGGACGAATTATAGCATTACAAAGCGGAGCAAATGTCGTAATGCCAAATGTTACAATCAATGATTATAAGAAAAAATACGAAATTTATCCGAATAAAAGCGGCACCAATGAAACTGCCCAAGAAAATCGGGACAACGTAATTGATAAAATTGCAACGATAAATAGAACCATTTCTCAAAACAAAGGTTTTAGAAATAAAGAACATAAACAATAAATGAGGCATTATGAAGATAAAAAGCAATATTCTGGAAATAATCGGAAATACACCATTAATAAAAATAAATCGTTTAAATACCGGCAATGCAACTATTTTAGCAAAAATTGAAAGTCGAAATCCAGCAGGTTCCATTAAAGACAGACCGGCACTCAATATGATTGAACAAGCCGAAAAACGTGGACTATTAAACAAGGAAACTACAATTATCGAACCTACAAGCGGAAACACCGGTATCGGACTTGCACTTGTTTGCGCCGTAAAAGGTTACAAATTGATGCTAACTATGCCGGAAACTATGAGTATTGAAAGACGAAAACTTCTAAAAGCTTATGGTGCCGAACTTGTTTTAACAGAAGGTACAAAAGGAATGCAAGGTGCAGTAGATAAAGCAGAAGAACTGCATAGAGAGATTAAAAACTCATATATTCCGCAACAATTTGCAAATCCAGCTAATCCCGAAAGCCATATACATACAACCGCAGAAGAAATCTGGCAAGATACTGACGGGAACGTTGACATTGTTGTCGCCGGAGTAGGTACTGGTGGAACAATAGTAGGGCTTGCAAAAGGTTTAAAGTCTAAAAATCCTAATATAAAAGCCATTGCCGTTGAGCCACAATCTTCACAAGTCTTGGCGGGCAAAGAGGCAAACGCACACAAAATCCAAGGCATAGGCGCAAATTTTGTACCTCAAAATTTTGACAAAAATTTTGTTGATGAAATTATCCCTATAAGTGATGAAGATGCAATTGAAACTGCGCGAAATCTTGCAACACAAGAAGGGATTTTGTCCGGAATATCATCTGGCGCAGCGATGAAAGCTGCGATTGAACTTTCAAAAAAGCTTGAAAACACAAATAAAATCATTGTTGTAATTCTGCCCGATAGCGGCGAAAGATATCTCTCAAGCGAATTGTTTTAATTCCTCCCTAAGGATAAGACAAGTTTAAGTTGCGCGGATGTTCTGTAACTACAGAACATCCGCATTATTAATTATGCCTTTGTGTTACAAATACCAAATTACTCTTTACACAATACTAAAAAACCACTCACATCACGTAAATCAGAGCCCCCCGGACCTCCCTTAAATTCATAACTGCCAAAGTAGCGGCCATATGCAAATTCATCATCAATCTCATGTCTAGTCCAATAGCTACCATTCGGAGATATACCATATTGGGCTGCTTTTACGGTATTTATTGTTATATCGTATTTATCATCATACGCACCGATAGTTGTTCCGTATATGTCACTTGCTATTGCTGCTAAATCTGCGGCACTTGCCATTTTGTTTACATGTCCACAAGTTGCTACTGCTCCAGCCCAAGAATCATATAATACACCGCCACAAGACTTTATTCCATGTGTACTCATCATTGCTTCACATTCAGCTTTTGATACAGCTTTGCTTACTGTTGTTGGAGCCTTGAAACAACTACCATTGATTTCAAAGGCGCAACCTCTACCTAGGCCACCAGCATTAAACAATATTACATCGCCGGCAGCACCAAAGGCTGCAAAATTACCACCACTGGCTTCTCCGATTGTATTTAACTTATTTGGCATTTTGCTTCCGTTCCAGTCGAATACCGCACCGATACAACCCGTTGTACTTGATTGGTCATTACTCCATGTAATTGTTTGGTTTGCATCGATATCGCATTTTTTGTTATAAGTCAATATCATAGGTGTACCGTCGGCCGTAATTATTCCTACCGTATCATCATAATCAACGCTATCATTTTCTGGCATTTTTAAGTTTTTGGCCGTTTTAGTATCTTTTATTGCCCAAGTTGTGCCTTTTGAATCTAAGATAACTTCTTCTGTC
>JAZSRN010000078.1:0-7908 GCA_045538535.1 Candidatus Gastranaerophilaceae bacterium
TGCGGCAGAGAACAAAGATGTTCTTTTTCTTCCTGTGATAAAGATGTATGACGGATCATCTTTGTCAATTCAGCAGCAGACATATTTTTTATACTGATATGATCAAAGAATCCAACATCTCCGCAATGAATACACGCATCAGCATTATTTTCAATGGCGAGTTGATTTATCCGGTCGATTTGCCCGTGGGTGTCTGTCAGCACAATAACTTTCATCAGTCATCTCCGTCAAAGAACACTTTATACAACAAATCCCGTACCAGAGAATTAGGCTGAATCTGCCGGTTATATTGCTTGAAATAGTAGTCGTCAACAGCATTAAATTGGAGATGGTGATTGAAATAATCATTCAAAACATAACCAACTGCCCCGGAACGGCTTATCCCGGCGGCACAATTTATATATAATTCTTTTGAGCGATCAATGTCAAGTATGAATTTTTTGATTTGTTGAGCCATTTCGCTATTGAAAAGTACCAGATCGCCGTCCGGATTTTCAAGTACATCATCAAATTGCAGACGCAAAATATTCCTCCGTTCGACAGGGATTGCACAGAACGGATCATTTCCCGCTGAATGACGGATCGTAATAAAATTATGTTCTCTCCAGAAGCCAGAATCGGGAGTAGCAAAAACAGATTTTTCCTCTTCTTGCCATTTGTATTCTCGGTAATAGATTTGAGGGACTACTCTAATTTTCATTACAGTATTTTCCCCCGTTCCGACCAGAGGCGTTCATAATACTCAACAGCCGTTTCATTATTATTGTTTTTTATGTCAAGGCTTGCTCCTTTTTCAATGCATTTTTTTATAACCTGTCTGCCAATATCTATGATTTTCTGATTTGAATAACTTCTATCGGAACTCGTTCTTGAAACAACATGTTCCACTAATATATGTAACGGTGTATTTCCTTTTTTATCCTGAAGGTTGATTTCACATCCTTTAGAATGAAAAAGATCAATATTTTTCTCCAACTCTGTTATATCGCAATTAAAACCAAGTGTTGCCATAAAGAAGTGAAATATTCCCTGACCTTTATTGTCTACAGCATGAATATCTGCTCCATGTTCAAGTAAATAAATAATGATATCAGCATTATATGAGTGAGTCAGAACAGGAGTTTGCCCGAGTTTATTGCGTACATTGACATCTGCGCCGGCTTCCACGATGCACTTAATTAAAGTCAGACTCTCTGCCATATGCAAAAAAGTAGTATTGGTATCATACAACGGGATATCCCAGCTGGCCCCGGCACGCAAAAGATCTTCTACCACGGTATGATCCTTTTTATCCGAAACCAGTGCCATCGCATAGTACAATGGAGGCCTGTTACGCGGTCCCGAATGATTTATTGGGGCTTTTTTCAAAATTTTTTCAACAGATTTTTTTGACAAATACCAAAATTTATTTGATGTCTCAAGGAATGGAAAACAAAAGTGCAGACAGGAGTATCCTCCGAAAGTCCGGCTTAAATCCATGCCATATTTGCAAAAAAGTTCAAACAATTCTTCATTTCTGAACACTCGTTGGCATTTATGCCGGTATATAAATTCAGGAAATCCATTGTAAGCTTTTAACATCGTTTCAAGCTTTTTGAAATCAGGAAAACTGTTCTGAATTTCCAGCAGCAAAAGATTATCGCTTTCATTTCCGGCAATAAAATTATAGATATTTGTCCACCTTGATTTATCCACAGAAAAATGTCTGATATTTTCTTTGGTCAGACTGTTATCAGACCATTTTACCAGATTCAGAAATTCTGTATCTGGCATTTGCATCAAATGTGTTATATTTTCTTTAATACTTATTGCGGAACTTTGCGGGAACTTATACACTGTAAGCAAATCAAGAATCATAAGAAGTTTAACACATGGTATCAGTTCTGAATCTTTGCCGTATCCTGAAAATTCATCAAAGAGTATAGATATAAATGTTCCGGGTTGAGTCCAATTATCAATGCTCTTCTTTGCAAAATTATTTTCTTCCTGAAATTTCAATGCAAGACGCAAATATTTACGTCCGCAGGAAAATGCTTTCATCTCTGAAGGCCAAGTTGCCCCGGAAACTAATAATGCAGTCAATTCGTAAACAAAACGATCAATATTTTTGACCGACAAATCATACTCAATATTGCAAGGATAGTTTTTCCACAGTGAATCTGCGAACCTCCAGAATCCGAATTCATCAAACTCATCAAATTCATATAAAAGCCGGACAAATACGGATAAATTTTCAAAATTTTCAAAATACTTGCGTATACTTGATAAACGCGGATTCCATATTGTTTGGAATACATTGTATTTTTCAAGCACATATTTCGCAACTTCATAATTTTTATTACCCAATGCCATAAGGGCTGCTTCCGGATGACAAATATCCAAGCCCATTTCCACAAACTTATTCAGGCGTTCTGTAGAAATGCAGTATTTAACTATAATACCGGCGTTTAGTTCTGTCATTTCAAAATCCTGTTCAATAAGAAGTTGCGAGAACTGATTGACCTGAACGGTTGCAAGGTCAACTTCCTTTGGAAAATTTTCCTTCGCCTCACAGTCAGATATAAAAATATTACGTTCAATCATCACACAACTCCCAATTATAATAAAAACAAGGATCTTCTGTAAATTTACAAAGAATTTCGATTCCCCGAAAACAACGTACTGTATGATCCGGCGAGCCACTATGCTTAATGTATCATATCTCCGAAGTATTATCAAATGATTTTTATAAAAAAGCTTGATATTTTCGATAATCCAGAAGACATTACTTATGCTTTTCATTATATTTCTTTACTCACATATATCTATTTTCAGAAAGTATAGATAGAATATCTGAGTATTTTATAAAAATAACGAAAAAAAACATTGTCGAGAACAATAATATTTTTATTGTGCAGGTTGTAAAAAATCACATTGAAGATTATATTAAGCAGAGTATTTCAAAAAGTCTTAAATTAAAAAATCCTTGGAGAAAAAATTATGAAAAATACAGTCATCAAAACTGTTTCAAGTGGAATAATTATTACCGTACTTGTTGTTATCGGCTATTTAGGAGGGTATTGTATTACTGATTGGCTGAATTCCTGGAAAAGAAAAAATACGAGAATTATTGTCCCCAAGTATGAACGTCCTGAAATTCGTGATCGCAATGGAACGCTTCTTATTGGTAATCACGTTCAAACTCAGCCTAATGAAAGAATGCGATACGCTGCGATCGATGGAAAATTTGCGGCTGGATTACTCGGTTTTACTGAATTTAATCATGGTAGAGAAATTGGAAAAAGTGGTATTGAAAAAATGATTGACAGAAAACAAGTACCGGGGAATCCGGTATTTGTATCAATTGACGGCGGTATACAAAGAATCGTTGAAAATTGGATGGAACGCCTTTCAGCGACAGGTAAAAATAATTACATCTACGCAATTTGCCTTAATTCTCAAGGCGAATTGATTGCAACCGCCCAAAGACCGGTACTTGATATCAACAACCGGCAACAAGTTGAAGGTGGAACATTTCTTTTGCCTTCAGTCTATGTATTTCCGGTTTCAGATGATTTTATGAAACTGCTTGGTTCATCAATCGATGCTACATCGGAAGAAAAGGAAAAATTCAGGTTTCACCATAAAATAGGGGTACTCTCGCCAGAAGCAAGGGGGCGCGTTCGTGGTATTAATGCTTCTGCCGATGCTCCCGATGCTCAAACCGCAACCGCATTTAATTATCTTCTCGCATATATCAGTATTGCCGAAAAGAAACCGATACCACAGCTGCAGATTTTTTCCAGTGGAAAACAGCCTCCTATGGTGATGAAGAATAAGATCGAATGGATCAAAGTGCAGCAAGGTGAAAATAATATTGTCGCTTTGGGGAAGGCTCCGGAGTTGAATGGAAATTGTTTGTATTTTTTGATTTGTATTGCACCTGATAAACAGGCACATGCTCAGACATTCCGGGAATTGGTTTCAGGACTGCGATAATTCTGCAAGCCGAAATCTGGGATTCTGAAAGGCTTCAAGACAAGGAACATTTAGGCTCTTATTCCGGAGTTGCTCCTCATCTGGTTGGCAGCGGGGAACACGAGTTTGTTCGATCGTGCGGAAACCGGAAACGGAAGCAGTTGCATTATATTTTGATAGAAGCTGCCTGGAAATCTATATCGTATGATTTGGAACAACGTGCAAGGTATGGAAAATTGCTTGCAAAAGGAGCGAATCCTCAACGGGCTATTTCGATTATTGCAAAGAAGTTGTTGTACACGATCCGTGCGGTATGGATTCAAAACCGGGATTATGTCAAACTTGAATTAGTGAATATGGTGAAAAACTGTTGAAACTGTTCTGAATATCTGACTCTGTTTGCTATATGTAACAAGAGTTCGGTTTTTGCGGTAAGTCGCCCGTTTTCTCCTTGAGCAAAATGCTCCTGTACTATAGTTTGCGATTACCGCTTTTTGAAGAGAACAGCAAAATGCAAGGTCGAATACTTGAAGTATTCTTCGGTTGCCAATAATAGTATCCGATTTAAGTTACGGAAAGCAGCAGATAAAACTGTAAAAATAATACTGCATAGACACTATGCAGACAGGATTTTTGTTGCTTTGAAACAGAAAAATAAAAAAATTAACAAAAACAAGAGAATCAGCCCTTGACTTTTACATAATAGGAGAAAAAATACTCCTGATAATAATGCTCCCACGATAGCAATTATCGACAAAACAGTTAATGCTTTGAGCCATTTATCTGCAATTACCTGTCCGATATTGTTTTTTTCAATATCCAGATTGTTTGATCCAATGTTCTTAAAAATTTTCATCTTTTTTGTCCTTTATTGAAAATCTGATCATATAACATTATTCTGTTTGGCATCTATCGAAATGAGTTAAATAACGAAGTGCTTCTGGAATATGTGTTTCTTCTGATTCATAACGTTCCTTGATTTTCTTTATGATAAATGTTTTTTGTAACGTTAAAGTTTTTTCTATGGTGCGCTCATATTTTAATACCGTATCTGCAAAAAACATCCCTTTATACTTTTTCAAATCTAATTCATCAATGCTATAATAATGATGGCGATATTTTCCAAAAACAAACTCTACTTGCGCATCAACAAGTTTTTCTAAAACGTGCAATGGAACCTCTACTTGTGGTAAAATGCTAGATATATCAGATTTTTCACCAATTGATTTTAGATAAAAATCCAACGATCTTAACCAATTGAAAATAGAAAACAGTTTCATCGCAGGAATAAAGATGCCTGCACTTTTTGCTTCTTTCATGAATGATTCATCATTCTTTTTCATTGCAATCATGTCATTTTTAGATAAACATGTTAATTCTTTAATTCGATATTTATTGTAAAAGTAAGTTATAACATCTACTCCTAGATGTTCTTTATATTTCAGTTGTTGCAACGTTTTCTCGAAGTCGTCGTATAGATCATAGAATCTCGAAAATGTAGAAATTTCTAATTCGTGTATTTTTTGTTGTAACTCTCTTTTTTTGGCCGTTAAATATGTTGACAATGCAATAATAACAGTAATAACAGTAAATAATGCATTAAATGCGACATAAGTTCCCGTCAATTGTTGTTCTTCTATCCGAGAAGGAGTACTACCCATGTATGAGATTTCTATACTTGTGTGCATTTTTTCTGCAAAATGGATAATGACAGGCCAAATAAACCATAAAATGAATCCGATGCATAAAAAAAATAATAAAAATTTTTTCATTGACAAATATTCCTGTCGCTTATTTAATTCGCGGTATTTTTCCGAATGCCGAAATAATTATAAAAATAATTATCAACATCATAAAAACTAGAGAAAAAGATGATGAACCATCTGCTTTTTTGCCGAGTTCTCCTCTTTCCATTTTTGTTGTAAGTTGCGTAATTGCGTTACTACTATTTGTTTGATTCATTATTTCTTCTCCACTTGATGTTTTTCTACACATTCATCTAATATCGAAACTATCATAAAATATGGTATTAAAAAAATTATCCCCCAAATAATAGGACCCCATATTTTATAATACAGAGCTTTCCACATACAAAAAGTCAGTATTCCTATTCCACTTTGAATTACAAATTGAAGTAACCACACAGTAAAAGTTAATTCACGATCATTTGTATTTCGTTTACAAATAATAGCTATAGCAGGTATTGAAACAGCGGTTCCTGTAGAAACAATACATATAAAAAATGTTAAACACAATATAATTATGCGAATAAATGTCCAAGACCATGAAAAAATTTCAATCATTTTTTAATCTCGCTTTACTTGTTATATCAAAAGCAGAGGCCTTCCCAATAGTTAAAATAGTTTTTGCGATTTTCCCTTTGGGAGAGGGAATCTCAAACAAAGAAAGATATATAAATGAAGAAAACCAACAAATCCATAATAACATATACATTTCCCAATGGGAATGGCGCATCGCATAAAACATTCCAATTCCCGGCAAGAAATATGCAAGACCGTACAAAAGGATTATAAAATCTGTTTTGGGTGATTCGTGAATGATAAAACTACATATCATCGCGACACCCCCCAATATGATAAATATTATGCTTGAATATTTCAATATTATGCAAGTATATAATTCAAGATTTTCCATTATAGATTTTCTCCAAATATTTTAAGATCCCCATGACTCCATTATATTGCATAGCCCAATCTCGCATAAGCCTGGCTCCGTCTCCATATATGGGATCCGGATTGTCAAAAATACTCTTATTTCGCAGAGTTCTTCCGTAGTATAAATTGTATTCAGATGCTATATATTGCGAGAATCCTTCAGAGAGTAACTTATTTTCAAAGAGAGGAAAAAATGAATCTAAAAAGTCATGTCCCACTTCATGGGCTAAAACTTCTTCGGAGTGTTCGATGCTTAATCCTCGTAGCAAATAAATCTGACAACCATTAAAGGATAATTGAGGAGAGAAAAGATTGAATAAACCTATCTTTTTTATATATGATGACTTATATAGTCCAGCTTCTTGATTTGGCATTGAAAGGCCTGCCGTCTGGGCAAGTTTACGTTTTGAGAGAATTTCTGGTATCGGAGAGCGACATGTAAAATGAAATTTATCTTCAAAGAAAAAACAAACATTTTTCCAACAATCCATCAAATTATTGGTAGAAAAATTTAATAACGCAGCAAAACACTCTGAACAAAAAATATCTTTGTCATGAATTTTTTTATGTCCTGTTGGGATAGGTAGATTACAGGTGCAACAAGTATCATGATGAGAACAACCTTCACAATATGCAAACATTTGATGTTCTGCGTTACTATAATAATAAACTGGCATATCTAAAGTAAATTTTCTACCACAACTATGGCAGTACGGATAAAGCTTTTTCCAACAAAATTCACATAGACATATGTTCCCAATTTGAACATACGTTACTGGAAATTCTTTTCCACATTGTTTGCAGATATTTGGTTGCATGACAATTACTCCCCTTGAATTTTTTGAAAATCTTCCACCAATAAAGAGGCTAATTTTTCTGCACTTATCTCAAAGACCTGTTTTCTATCCCATCGGATATCTGCAGTAGATTGCCGAGGTCGTGAAAATGTCATATTTCCAGGTGTTCTTGTGGTCAACTCATGATTGAAAATTTTTCTACTTTTATTTAGTTTGTCGTAAATTGAAACCTCAACATTAAGTTTAGTGTGAATTTCAAATTTTATCTTATTTGTTATCTTAGATACAAGTTTATGTTCTTCTGAATATGAAACCAGTTTTACAGAAACTGAATATCTGGCGATATTGTATTTGTCGATATTATTTTCTAATTCATCCAACCTTTTCTCTATCGTTTGAGCAGATGCAAATGTAGAAAAAATTTGATTATGAATTTTTTCAATCTGATTATTGCTTGCGGGAATTATATTTTTTCCGAT
>JAZSRN010000014.1:0-12863 GCA_045538535.1 Candidatus Gastranaerophilaceae bacterium
GTAAAAAAAGGCGCTCAACCAACTGATACAGTTGCATACTTAATGAAAAACTGTAAAGAAGATGGAACATTGAACTATGTTAAAAAAGAAACTGTAAAACTTTCTAAAAAAGCTCAAGCAAAAGCAGCAGCAGAAGCTGAAGCAAAAGCTAAAGCTGAAGAAGAAGCAAAAGCAGCAGCGGCGGCAGCGGCAGAAGCACCTGCAGAAGAAGTATCAGCAGAAGCATAAGTTCAAACTCAAAACATTTAGAAACAAGGCTTTGAAATTTCAAAGCCTTGTTTCTTTTATTCGTTTAACTATTTGTATTTCTTCATCAAAAGTAAGATTGTTATTTTTAAATTTTTCCATTAAAACTGTATCGAAGATTTCCGCAAATTCTTTAGATGGCCTATAACCTAAATCAATTAAATCTTGTCCGGTTATCTGAATTTTAACATTTTTTAAATGATTATCATAGTATTCAGCAATCTCATAATTAACAAGGGATTTGTAAAGCAAAATGGTTTCACTCTCAACTTTTCCAAAAGCTTTGTATATATCCAAATCATTGGTTAAATTTAAGTTCTTCAATGAATTAAAATCGTTAATGATTTTTTGTTCATCACGAGTTAACGGCAAACTTGACAAATCGGAAAGCCTACCAATATAAACAATCCACTGATATTTTAAATTATTGGGAATTTCAATTTCTTTGTATGGTAAAATATTTACATCAGCGCCTAAAAGTTTATAAATTCCTTTATCAACAAATTCTCTAAAAATATTCTCTAACGATAAAGATGTTTTCCTACTATAGCCAAAAGTCTCAACTAATTCCTTTTTTATACGTTTATAGCACATATCATAATTAATATTCGAAAGATATTCTTCTTGACATTTCAAAGTATTTTGTTCAAGGTCAAAACCAAAACGCATTCTAAATTTTAATGCACGAATTATTCTTGTCGGGTCATCAACAAAACTTTGGTCATGTAAAATTCTGAGTTTTTTATGCTTTAAATCTTCTATCCCACCGACCAAATCAATAATTTTACCGGAAATCACAGATTTATACAAAGAATTTATGGTAAAATCACGCCTTTTTACATCTTCACTCAAGGAAACCCCTAATGTTTCAACTTGAGGAAGATGACCTTTTTTAGGATAAATTTCACGTCTTGTCGATGCAATATCAATTTCTTCATCTTCAATATTTAAGCGCACAGTTCCAAAAGGTTCATTAATTTGTAGCAACTCCAAATTATTTGATTTGGCAAATTCTATAGCGTTACCTTCGTATACCAAATCAATATCAAGATTTTCTACACAAAGAATTTCATCTCGAACAACACCACCAACATAAAATAATTTATTAGATTTATCGTATATTTTTATGATTTCCATATTGCGTATTTTAACATAAAATGATATAATTACCAAAGTTATTTCAAAATAACGACACTAAACTAAAATGAGGGCAATATGTTACAAGAAGCATCAAAAGCAATTAATTCAGCATTTAATAATAGTTTCATTAAAAAATTATCGCTATATTTGCACGACTGCGTGCGTGAAGAAGTCAAAAGCTCGACTTTTAGAAACTTAAAAGGCGAT
Source organism: Candidatus Gastranaerophilaceae bacterium (assembly GCA_045538535.1). Lineage (GTDB taxonomy): Bacteria > Cyanobacteriota > Vampirovibrionia > Gastranaerophilales > Gastranaerophilaceae > RUG14219. The sequence goes on from JAZSRN010000014.1 coordinate 1,594, forward strand.
AAAGATAACAAATGGATATTTTTAAAAGATAGAGAAGAAGAACTTTTTACAAAAGGATTAGAATATCTTTCTCTTGACGGTAGTGACAGCAAACTTACTGAATTAATGCTTCAATCTGAAATGAGCCAAAAAGATAAATATCTTATCTATGGCTATTTATTTTTAGTCGGCAAAAGCTCAAAGAAAAAACAAAACGAATTTCTTACACCACTTTTGTACATGCCTTGTCATCTGGAACGAAACGGGATTAACATAAATTGTATCCCTCAAGATGAAATACTATCGTTAAATACGGGAGCTTTGACAGCCCTAATGAACAAAAGTGATGACGATGATGAAGTTGAACAACTTTTGACCGGTTTACTCGATGTTGTTCCGGATTTGCCAATAACTCAAGAGAAACTCGATATTTTCACCACCACTTTAAAATCAATTATTCCTGATATTAATATCACACTAAACCATAGCGATGATGTTAATGAAGACAACATTACAAAAATGTCTGAAAAGGATTTAGCAAAAGAGTTTTACAATGAAAAAATTACAGCAGAAAACGTAGAAGACATTATTGAAGAAGAGGAAGAAAACAATAAAACAAAACCGGTACAAAAACTCGAAAAAATACATCTTACAAGCCAATGCGCAATTATATTGACAAAACGACCAACAGTAACGGCCGGAGTTTTACACGAACTAACTCAAATAGCTGAAAAACCATCCGGAACATACCGTGAAACAGCACTTGGCGTGATTAACGAAGAATACAATCAATCAAAAGATAAATCAGTTATTATTCCGGATATGAAAGACATCAAAGATTTTTATCCGGTAACTCCATTATCATTAAGCGATAGCCAAGAAAAAGTTATTAAAAACATTGAGAACAATAAATTTGTAGCAGTACAAGGCCCTCCGGGAACCGGCAAATCACAAACAATAGTGAACTTGGTCGCACACTTGATTGCCAATGGGAAAACTGTCCTTGTTGCCTCTCGAATGGATAAAGCAGTTGACGTTGTAGCTGATAGGTTGAACGAGTTAGGTGCACCATTTTTGGCTTTACGTGCAGGTAGACTTAACTACCAAAAACAACTAAGTTATCAACTTCAGGAACTTTTATCCGGCAAAATTGATATTGATACGGATTTTGACGACAGTATTCTAGTTGATGTCAAAGACATGAAAAATCACCTTGATTTGCTTAAAAGTTATGAAGATAAATCTGAAAAAATTATAAAACTTGAAAATTCTTGGACAAATGTCGATAAATCAGCACGAGAACAAGAAGCTATACTCGGTAAACCTCAATTTATCAAATTACAACTAAAACAATTAGAAATTGAAGCCATCAATGTTATTATCAAGACTCTTGAAGCAAACTTGGAAAAAACGGGATTTTTAACAACAATCGCTAATTTCACAAGCATAAATCAGCTCAAAAAAATTCTTAAACTTAAAGAGTTTGAAGTTAATTTTGATAATCTTGCACGCTTAAAATCAGAGCTTGAATTGGCGCAATTGATTTACAATCTGAGAAAAACAGAAAATGAAATTCAAAAAATCGGCAATCTTCATATCTTAGCTGAACAAATCAGAACAATGAAGAAAAAGCAAAGAACCCTAGCTACAAACATATTAAAAGGTCAACGCAGAGAAGCATTGAAAGAACTTTTGAGAGATCAAATCAAAAAACAAAGACTAAAAGTTCATGCAAAATCACTTGTTGAACGCAGACAAAATATCCAAAACAGAATCTTAGAAAATGAAGATTTTCGTCCGTTATTGGAAGCATTTCCTTGTTGGTGTTCAACAACTTATGCTATATCAGGTTCAATGCCGTTGAAACCGGGAATGTTTGATGTCGCAATTATTGACGAAGCATCACAATGTGATATAGCCAGTTGTTTTCCGATACTTTATCGTGCAAAACGTGCGGTTATTGTTGGTGATGACAAACAACTCCCACATCTGTCATTTTTGGAAAAAGCAAAAGAACAATCGTTTTTATCGCAATACGGAATACCGGATAAATATCAACTTATGTGGAGATTTCGCTCTAATTCCATGTTCGACTTAGCGGATTATTATTCAATGAATTCGGTCATGCTTGATGAGCACTTTAGAAGTTTACCTCCGATTATAAATTTTTCTAACGATGAATTTTATTCCGGCAGAATTCGTGCAATGCGAAAAGACAGCACAACCCAAAGAGCAATGGAAATAATCGAGGTTCCGGATGGAAAAGTTGATTTTGATGCTACAAGAAATCTTCCGGAAGTAGAAGCTTTGGTCAAAAAATTGTACGAAATTGTGGTCGAAGACGAACGCAAAAATCCGGACAATCCTGTATCTATTGGTATAATTTCGCCATTTAGGGCTCAAGTTGAACAACTAAAAATTTCTGTTGCAAAAGTTTTGTCCGATCACATGATGAGAAAACACCAAATCGAAATCGGAACTGCACATACATTCCAAGGTGACGAAAGAGATATAATATTAATCTCTTGGGCATTTGCAGATAATAGTTTCCCTCAGAGCATTACATTTTTACAAAAACCTAATTTGTTTAATGTTGCAGTTACCAGAGCAAGATATAAAAATATAAATTTTGTTTCACGCAATCCGAAAGAACTGCCAGATGGTATTTTCAGAAACTATATCAATTATATTTATGAATATCAAAACAAACTTCAAGCTATTGAAAACAATGAATTAGATGAAAATATTTATAAAAATTGGTTAGAAAAAGAAATAGCCACAGAAATTAGAAAACTTGGATATGACGTCAAAGCTGGTTGTAACATTGCAGGTTTGAGTGCGGATTTAGTAATTGATAATAAATATGTCATCGAAATTGACGGGGTTGAAGATAATGTAAAACAAACCGTTTCAAATATGAAAAAGCAATCAATTATCGAACGTTCCGGCTTTTTGGTTAAACGTATTACATATCGAGAGTGGCAATATTCACAAAAAATTTGTCTTGACAGAGTTTTAATATAAGGATATAATGAGCGCAATGAAAAAGGTTATTTTTGGTTTAATAGTTTTTATTTCTATGCTAACATTGCCGGCATTTTCGTTTGAGCGATTGAATTTCGGCCAAGGCTTTATTGCAGATAATGCCAAAGTTATTTCACGAAAAGACACCGCAATCATAAATGCTTTTTTGTGGGATTTACACAATAAAACAACTGCAGATTTAGCAGTTGTGACATTAAATTCACTTCAATCAGAGAACATCGAAGATACTGCAATGCATATCGCAAAAGCTTTCCAAGTCGGTGCAATAGGCAAAGATAACGGAGCAGTACTTGTTATGGCACCACGCGAAAAAAAAGCTGCAATATATGTAGGTTTTGATTTCGATGAAATTATTCCGGACAGAAGAATAAGACAAATTGTTGATGAAATTATACTAAAAGACTTTAATGAAAAAGATATTTCAACCCCGATATATAAAGCAGCAACCATATTAGCGGCCGATATTAGCAATATGTACAATCAAAACATTAGTGGACTGGATTACACATTAGTACCACCAATGCCGGTAGATAAAGCTACAAAAATGTCGATTTTATATGGAATATTATCTCTTATTTCGTTTATTTTGGCCTTTTTTGCTTGGCTACACAAAAAACGTAATGATGCAAAATTGGGAACTGATTTTGCTTTTGGCGGAAATATGAATACTTTTGGAAATTGGTAGAGGGAAAAATGAAAGAACTTGATTTACTTGTAGAAGAATTAAAATTAAAATATAACAAACGTCTAACAAGCATAATGATTTATGGATCCAATGCTAATTACGGATTAGATAAAGTAAAATCTAATGTCGATTTGATGATTGTTATTCAAAAATTTTCTTCCCAGGATTTACCAAAAATCCAACCTCTCATCCAAAAATGGATAAAAGCCGGAAACCCTCATCCGATAATTGTTAGCAGAGAAGAATTTTTTGCAATGAGTGACACTTATACGATTGAATACGCCGATATTAAATGGAACTATGAAATCGTATATGGTGAAGATTTGATACAACAAGCAACTATTCGTTACGAGCTCTTGAAAAAACAGATAATACGTGAATCAAGACATTTAATGTTAAAATTCAGAGGATATTATCTACAGTATGGCCACAATAAAAAATTAATGCGTGCGGCATTTTTAGAACTAATTAAAAGTTGTTTGATTATATTTAGAAGTATTTTAAGAATGCAAAACGTTGTACCATCTGTATATAAAGAAGATTTAATTGATCAAATTGCTGAGATAACAAGAATTGACAAAGTTTTTTTCAAAAGATTGTTGGCATTTAAGGAAAAACGCTCAGACTTACCCGATTATATTTTAGATGACGGCGTAATGATTACAATCAACCAACTTGCAATAATAATTCAACAAGTTGAAATGATGTAAATTCATTTAGCATTTAGGTGTTAAAAGCACACTTATGTTAAGCTAATCAAATACGTCGAAACCTTTACTATATCTATGTTTCAAAATATTTAGTTCAAAATAACTTAATAATTTGTAAACTTTTTGGCATGAGATATCAAAAATTTTTTTTACTTGTCTTAGAATAGTTGTAGAAGACTTAATTATTATTTGGTGAAAGAAAAATGAACGTAAAATCAGTACAGGGTTATAAATCTAACCTAACGCAGGATAGTCTATTCCGACATAAGTCCCCGCTCGACCATCCGGAGAAGAATATTGCGGGCTTGTGTGGAAAAGAGAATAACAGAGGATATAATATAGCGTTTAGCGGCAGCATACAGAGTAAGAGTGTAGCTGCCGCTAATTCTTTAACTAATAAATTATTCCAAAGTGATACATTTGGGAAATTTCTTAAATACACACACGAACACAACATTGCAACAAGTGCTTTAATCGCATTAGGCCTAGCCGGAGTATTAAGACCCGCAACAATTTTGGCACTTCCGGGCGAAAAAGATAAAGATGACAAAACTTATGCAGCCGGTCACGCATTTGCTTCCGGCGTTGTTGGTTTTATTGCATCTTTAATTTTAACAAGTCCGCTTGACACAGCTCTTAACAAATTATACGACAACAAAAAGGATTTCTTCGGTTCAAAAACTCTTCAAAAAATTCAACAAGAAATTAACGAAAAAGAAGTACTAAAAAAAGCCGGAACCCTTGACGAAGCCGGACAAAAAGCCCTTAAAGCTCTATACAACAAAAAAGGTGCAATAAAAACATTGGTTAAAAACATTCCGGATTGGATTATCGCAGTACCAAGAGCGACAATCACAATCGCTTTAATTCCTCCGATTTTAAAATACGTATTCGGCATGGAAAAGAAAAAGAAACCACAAGTACAAGATCCTAAACTACAAATAAATAATCAACCAAACAAAGATGAAAAAATTACTTCCGCGAATTTAACTACAAATTCGGTATTCCAAAATATTATGAAAGGAGGTAATCAATAATGAACGTAACATTTAATACAACAAATTATTCAAGACCTTCTTTCAATAACAACGTGCAGCACAATCAAACAAGAGTTGCAGCACACAAAAATCAACCTACATTTACAGCAATGCCAAAAGTTCCGGAAAGCTCAAGTCTATTCAATAATTTTTCAAAAAAATATGATGACGTTGCGGAATGGATTGCTAAAAACTTCACTTCAAAAGTTATTGATAGCAAACCAATAAATTATTTAGCAGACAAATTCAAAGATAGTAAAAACTTATTCCAACACTGCTTAACAATAGGTTCGTTGATTACAAGCGGTCTTTATATGTATAAGACAGCAACAAACGAAAAACTAGACAAAGACAGAAGAAACACCCTTACAGTAAACCAAGGTTTAACCTTCCTTGTTTCTACTATAGGCGCATACAGTTTGGATAAAGCCATCAATCCTTGGTGGGAAAATCAATCGGCTAAATTCATTAGTAGCCAATTGAATGATGAAAAATTCTACACCGATTTCGTAAATAACAACAATGCAATCAAAGCGGCCAACAAAGCACTTAAAGAAGAAGCAAAAAGAACCGGAAAACACGTAGATTTAAAATCTACAAGAAAAGCTCTTGATGCTCTTTATGACAGCCCGCTTTACAAAAACCTACTTGATGATGCACAATCAGCATTAAATACAAAAGTTAAAGGTTTTGGTGCACTTAAATCAATGATTGTATTCGGTTTGGTTTACAGATACATTGTTCCGGTTGCCGTTACAAAACCAGCGAACAAACTTTGCGAAATATATTTAGAACACAAACAAAAAAACAAAGAGCAAAAAGCTCAACAAGCATAAGAACAAAAGGTCGGAAATCATCCGACCTTTTGTTTTACTTGATAAAAGTTTAATTTTATAATATATTTTCATTAACATATTAGGGATTTTGGTTGTGGCAAAAAACAATTTAGATTTAGAAAAATTAGCGATTGAATGTGGCATTAAACAATCCGAATTTTCTCAAAATTCGGCTAATAAAATATTAGAACTTTCTGAAATATATAATAATGAGGATTTAATTACAATTTACAATTACTTCTTAGAAATATGTATATCACCGGAATTAATCTCTACAATAATTAGCTGCACCGACAAAATTCGCTCAAAATCAACCTTACCCTACTTGATTGATATTTTATTGATGAAAAATATAGAGTGCGAAAATCTGGAAATAAAAGAAAAATACATTAATGCCCGAACAATTTGCACAAAAGCAATTGCAAACCTAAAAGATACTTCTGCAGTTTCTGCACTTCTATATTGCATGAATAATAAAGATGAAAATTACAAAGTCCGACTTGCTTGTGCCGATGCCTTAGGTAAAATAGGAGATAGGTTTGCCGTCACCCCTCTAATTGACGTGATTAGCGATGATGAAGAAAAATCTGTATATTTAAAAGAATCTGCCGCATCAGCATTAGGACTTATCGGAGATTTAAGAGCGGTTGATCCTTTAGTTAGCATACTTGAAACTCAAAAAGGTATCTGGAGCAAATTTACGTTTTTAAAAGAACGAGTAATAGAAGCTTTAGGTAAATTAAAACTAGACAACAACGAAAGAGTAGTTAAGGCCCTAAAAAATTCATTATTAGACGATTCTGCACAAATCAGAATAAATGCCATCGAAGCATTAATGGAAAGCGGAAGCGAAGAAGCTTATAACGCAATAAAATATTGTCTTACAGATTCTGACAATGAAGTAAAAAGAAACGCTTTAATTGCACTTTATAATATGCATGGACGCACTATTCTTGATGAAGTAATTAACGGCGATTTTTGTGATTTTTTGAAACTTGAAGCAGTTGCAATAATTGAAGAATACGAAACCGAAGATGAAGAGGATTTTGAAGAATGAACAAATCAATAATTTTATTATCCGGAGGACTTGATTCCCTTGTTAGTTTAGGGATTTGCAAAGAAAAATATAACATCAGTCTTGCACTAACATTTGATTACGGACAAAAATCATATCCGCAAGAATATGAAGCCTCAAAAACAATCTGTGAATACTACAATATAAAACACAAAGTAATAACTCTCGATTGGCTTAGACAAATTACAAAAACTTCACTTGTTGCAGAAACAGAAATCCCGATTGATAAAAATACAATCAAAACTCAAGACTCAATGAAAAGCGTTTGGGTACCAAACAGAAACGGTTTATTTTTAAATATAGCTGCCTCAGTTGCTGATGCAGAAAATTACACACATATTCTTATTGGCGCTAACAAAGAAGAAGCTCAAACTTTTAGCGATAACAGCCCAGAATTTATAGATTCAATAAATAAAGAATTTCAATTTTCAACCCAAGTCAAACCAAAAGTTATAGCCCCTCTGATAACATTTGACAAAACGCAAACAATAAAAATTGCACTAGAAAAAGGAATCCCTCTGGAATTACTATACAGTTGTTACAAATTAGGCCAAAAACATTGCGGAGAATGTGAATCTTGCTCAAGACTAAAATCAGCATTAATTGCCAATAATGCAGAGAAATATTTAAAAATTCTTTTTTAGTGTATAATAAAATTATGAAAACATTATACATTAAAGAGAATATAAAATATGAAGGTTGGCAGCTTTCACCTCATTGGATTTATAAAAACTTCAAAATCCAAGGTGATGCAACGGTTGCTTTTCGCGGAGAATGCGAAGTAAAACTTTCTGAGATGGTAGATATCGAAGACGTTATAAATAATGAGCCGATATATAGTAAGGATATGCTAAGTTTTATTTCAGAACAATTTAACGTAGGGCTTATCGAAGGTGTATTCAGACAACGTTTACTTATCTGCATAATAAAAGAAGCCCTTGAAAATAGAGGCTTTAAAATTACAAGAAGTGGTGATGACTTGTTCTTTGAGGACAAAAAACTAACCGTTTCAATCGCAACAAAATCAATCAATTCTGTTCTGATACACACCGGTATCAACATAAATTCTCAAGATGCACCGGTAAAAGCATCCGGCCTAACATCTGAAATGGGAATTTTGGATATAGAAAATTTCGCAAACGAGATTTTAAACAAATATAATGAAGAAATTCAAGACATTGTTCTTGCAAGCACAAAAGTTAGAGGGGTATAAAAGTGGTAAGCAAACAGAAAAAAAATTTTGACGTAGATTTTGATTCTCAAACTCAACCATCACATAAAAGCTACAAACAATATCAACGTCGTATCGCTCGCAGAAGATACGAAGGTTTGGTAATGTTTATTTCAGCATTTTTTGTAATGCTATTCATATTTTTAGGATTAGCCAAACAACTAACTCCGGAAATAGATGTTTCTATAGGTACAAATGAAACCCCACAAGATGTTCAAGAACTTGCAAAAAACAACATTGACGATAGATTAAAAATGATACATCTTGAAGACAAAGGCATTGAAGATGAAATGTTTGATACCTCTCTTGATGAAAAAGTGGTATTACCTAAAAAACAACACAAGGAAGAAACTACACAATCAGAGAATACAAAACAAAACTCCGTCAACATAGAAGAGACAACAAAAAATACCGAAAAAAGTCTTGAAAATTTATTTGTTAAAGATTCTAAAAAAGAAGAAATAAAAGCTCCAATACCTACTGCCGAAAACACAAAACCTTCAACCTCAATACAATCAGCAAAAGTATTGGTTGGATATTACACAACCGCAGAACAAGCCGAAGTTGCAAAGGGAATACTTATTGAAGCCGGATTAGACGTAAAACCTTTTATCCGCAACATCGGAGGCGCATACACAATCCAAACCGGAGCATTTTCCAGTCGTGAAACTGCAGAGGCTGCAGCGGCTGAATTGTTGAGAAATAATTTCCCGGCAAGGGTCTTTGTTGAACAGTAAGATTTATAGAAAAACGGGCGGGATTTCAATAAATCCCGCCCGTTTTTCAGTTCTGATTTTATAACCAATCGCATTTTTCTCCGGAACAAAGTTGTTCATTTAGATATTGAATTGTATCTTCATTTGTCATTTCAAACGTTACCGGAGTGATTGATATTTTATTATTTCGAACGGCAGCAATATCAGTGTTTGCATCTTCAGGCTCGGTTGCCAACTCTCCGGCCATCCAGTAATAAACTTTACCACGTGGATCGACACGTTTTTCATATTGATTTGTAAACATTTTTCCACCAAGTTCAGTTACTGCAATCCCCGCAATGTCATCCGCATCAAGCGCCGGAATATTTACATTTAGAATACTCTTTTTTGGAAAATTAATTTTTTCAACTTTTTTTAAAAGTTCGTTGATAAATTTTGCACCATATTTAAAACTTTCATATTCGCACTGCATACTTGCCAACGAAACGGCAATACTTGGATAACCCAACATTGCACCTTCCATCGCACAACTAACCGTTCCGGAATACAAAATATCAGACCCCAAATTTGGTCCGTGATTGATACCCGAAATAACAATATCCGGCAACTCATCAGGCTCCAAAATAGCATTTATAGCAATTTTAACACAATCCCCCGGGGTGCCCGTCGTAACCCAAGTTCTTCGTGCACCATTAATCGGGTCAAGTTCTTCGACCCTTAATGGCGTATGTAAAGTTAAAGAATGTCCGGCCGCACTGCGCTCTCTATCCGGCGCAACTACATAAACATCATGGTATTTAGCAAGTCTTTCAGTAAGCACACGAATACCATTTGCAGCAATTCCGTCATCGTTAGAAATTAATATTTTCATATCTCTCCTTTAAAAACCATTTGTCGACAATAATATAATACCCTTTTTTAAATAATTATCAATAGTAAATAATTTAAGTTTATGAAGTTTTGTTACAAAAAACAATTTATGCAAGAAAAATATAGCAATAATATATAAAAAATATTTTTTATATATATGTAAACACGAGGAAAGCATAAATTGAGGAATCAAAAAACGATTTATGCACACACTACACTTCACACTATTACGAGGAATGATTAAGATTTAAAAAGTTTTACATTCCAAGAGCCCATCCACAAGATAGGCTCTTTTTTTAATGTTTTTATATAGCAGCTAAAATCAAAAACTGGATTGTTCTGCAATGATTGTTTATATAACCGAGTTAATCACCTTTACACAACACTAAGCCGCTGCTGATGTATCGGTAGGTGTAGGGCCAGTACGAGCTCGTAGAACCGAAGCGGCGGTAGTATGCGTAGAGGCTACCGTACTCACGCCCAGACCAAACAAAAAACGACGCTGAAAATGTTGGGGTTGTGAAACCGTATTTAGAGCCAATTGAGGCACTGTAAGATATACCGGATTTGTCTTCTTGTTCTCCGATTGTTGTGCCGTATATGTCACTTGCGATTGCTGCTAGGTCGGACATGCTTGCCATTTTGGATTTACCACCACACATTGCTGCTGCGCCAGCATAATAGTCGTTTCCGTTGTAACAGTAATCAAGTTCTAAATCATCCTTTTGGGCCATACATTCATCATAAGTTAATGGTTTGTTTGCTGCTTGTGGTGCCTTAAAACATCCACCGTTGATTTCAAAGAAACAGCCAGAGCCTAAGCTTGCACCGTTTAAGGATACTACATCACCGCCTAGTTTATTTGGCATTTTACTTCCGTTCCAATCAAATACTGCAGCTACGCAACCGGATGTTGAAGATTGATTGTTTGACCAAGTAATTGGAACTTCGTCAATATCACATTTGGCGTTGTAGGTTAATAACATTGCGGTACCATCTGCCGATACTATACCTACAGTATCACCATCTCCTTGAGTGACGTTCTTTTCCTTTTTTAGTTCTTTACCGGTTTTGGTATCTTTTATT
>JAZSRN010000045.1:0-65476 GCA_045538535.1 Candidatus Gastranaerophilaceae bacterium
AAGTAAAATGCCGAATAAACTATCTAATGACGTCATAACCTTCAACTCCGGTGGCCTAGGCTCCGCATGCGCCTCTGAAATCAACGGCAGTTGTTTTAAAGCGCCACAATTGGCAAACAAACCACTTACTTATGCAGAATGCACAGCCCAAAAAGATGCTCTTGGCCTTGATTACTGTTGTGATTCATCTAGTTGTAACAGTAGGGGAGACTTCTATGCAAGTGCCGTAGCAATGTGCGGAGGCAAATCTAAAATGGCAAGCATGGCAGATTTAGCAGCAATAGCAAGTGACATATACGGCACAACAATAGGAGAATACCAAAACCTATCCAACAGTGCCGGTAAAACATACAGTGCCTCAATTGGCTCTAAGTACGGTTTCTCAGATGCAAATTCAGCGTCGTTTTGGGTTTGGTCTGGGTGTGAGTACAATAGCGACACCGCGTGCGCCCGTTACTTCGGCTCTAGGGCCTCAGGCGGCTACGACCGCTACTACCGATACAACAGCAGCGGCTTAGTGTTATGTAAAGGTGATTAACTCGGTTATTTAACAAAGGATGATTTTATTAGGACCGGTGTTTAATAATTTCTAAATTCCGGTCCTTTGCTTATATCCAAACTTCCAGTTTTGAATTAAAAATTGCAACTATTTCCAATTAAGTCAAATTTAAAAAATAAATAATAATCCATACTTGACATTATTTTTTTTAGTGTGATATTTATATACGGAGATAAAAGGGTCTCGTATCTGTAAACTTTTGTATCTTTTTAGGTAGAAAAGCGGTTCTTAATGGCAAAAATGTTTATCACAAGTTTTATATCAATAAAATAGGAGGGTATATGCAGGTAACATTAAACATAATTTCGGCAAAAAAACGTCAAATTAGTGGCGTTAACAGACAAAATGATGTAGTTATTCCGTCAAATTATGTGGCTTTAGCGAATGATAACACGATGTCAGTGCATTACAAGCCTTTATCTGTAGGTAATGTTTCGCCTGCATTTAAGGGTAATGTTATTAGTTTTTGCGGGAACGGAAGTCTACCAAAAATATTTGTAGGTGCTGAAATGCCCCCTTATGATAAAGTTGGTGGCGTTGCTACTGTAATGAAAGATTACAATGATTTTGGCGAACCTATGGTTATACCTTATTATAATGGGAAACAAGAATTTGACGCAACAACCGGAAAACCTACCGGCAAGGTTAGTGTTTTGACTGATAAACAAGGAAATCCTATATATACCAATATGAATCAAGATGAGTACTCGATAGATGAAATCTTAGATCCCAAAAATAGAGGTAAAAAAACTTGGGAATTAGAGTTGGTAAAAAAAGGAACTATGGAATGGGGAGACAATCCTCAAGCTGAGATTGCGCTTTACAAAGTTAAGGGTTCAAAAAATCATTATATGGTATATAGTGATCAATCAGCGAAAATGCCGAGACCTTATGCAACCGAAGCCGGAGAATATCATTCCGGAAGAGCAAGAATTCTTGAGGCACAAGCGAAGCGTGCAGCTGATTCAACTACAGATTTGACTAAATGCGGTTGGCAAGGTACTTATACCGGACAATTTGCAAAAGCTTTTGTTGAGACTTGGAATGTTCCAGGTTATGAAAATGCAACCGTAATTTGTTCCGATGCTCAAATGGCATACGTTCCGCACTGGATGCAACAAAAAGCTTTAGCCGGTGACGCGCAGTGGGTAAATGCAAAACCTACGTATGTTGCACATAACTTGGGTGACGGTTATACAAGTATTATCAAGGCAAAAGAAATGTTTGTAAATCTTGGTGCCACACCTGCCGATATAGTGAAAATGCAAAATGACCCAGATTATATTAAGGCTTTCACTATCGGGGGAGAAGAAAATTTCTTCAAAAAAATGGTTGAGCATGGTCTGGATGCAACCGGTGAACCTTGCGATGTTATGCTTGTTGCAAAACTTAGAAAAGACGGATATGTTACTGCGATGACAACGGTTGCGGAACTTTATGGCGAAAGTGTTGCAAAAAATCCGGATATTTCTCCGGGATTACAGCCGATACTTAATGAATTATGGGAAGAAGGTAAGTTCGGCGGTATTTTAAATCCGCTTCAAGATCCTAGCACAAATTATGACAAACCAATGGGATTACCGTATTATGGCAACGAAACAACAATTAAATTGAAAGATGGTTCTACAAGAACTTTGCCGGCATTTGAGGTCTTCTCGAAAAACATGACGGTTGAAGATGTTAATGAAGTAAAGCGTAAAAATGCTATTAGTTTATTTTCAAGAATGACCGATGATGTTTTGGAAACAGAATTCGAAAAAGTGGCAGGCAAACCAGGTGGAAAGGCCGATTTAATCGGACGAATAGATAAAAAATGGATTAGAGCACTTGAGAATAAAGAGCCAGTAACGATATTTTGTACTTGGGGACGCGGTGACAGACAAAAAGGTTTTGATATTGCGCTTGATGCATTTATGAAGTTTGCCCGTACTGAAAAAGGTAAAAATGCAATGTTTATTGCCGGTGGTGCCTTAGGTGCGGATAAAGAGACTGAGCAAGCTGTTTTATCAAGAATGCAGATTATTAATTCTGATCCGCATTTAAAAGGTAGAGCAGTATTTATAGATGGATTTGCGCCAGGTTTGCCTATGGCTTCTGCTTCACATGCTGCGCCGTTACCTTCAAGATGGGCACCGTGTGAACTTGCGGACTTGGAAGCAGCTAAAAAGTTTTGTGTGCCTATGACTCCGGATACCGGTGGTATGAAACAGAAAAATTTTGACCCAAGAATTACGGAAGAGATGCTGAAAGCTACATCTTACCGTACACAGTCTGAATATTATATGTCTATCGAAGAATTGTGCGAAAAATCTGAAGAATTTAGAACTGCATACAACAAGCTTATGGAAGCGGAACGTAAAAAGTTGAGTTTGCGTGGTGTTGCGGCGGATCTTATTGAAGATTTGGCAAAGAAGAATATAGAAGCAACGGAAAAAATTCAAGATTTGAGAAAATCTTGTGCCGATTCTATTCTTGTTGATGAAATGTTTGATTGTATGAATAGTTTCATTGACAGACCAAAAGAGACTGCAGAGGCAATGCTTGAGAATATGAAACGTTTGGTTACGCATGGAGATGGTAACAACATGTTCCACCCATCCGGTAAGTCAACTTGGCAAATGTATGAAGAAATTCACTTTATGTCCCCTCGTCAAAATCCAAAATTGAATTTGGCCGAGTCATTGATTTCATTTAGGAGTAAAGCTACAAAAGCTGTTGCTGCTGCGGTTGAAAATACAGCTACCGGTGTTGAAAACTCTGTGAAATCATCCGGCATGAGTAAGACAACAATCGGTCTGATTGCAGCCGGTGTCGTGGCGGTTGGCGCGGGTATTGCTGGTTATATGAAGCATAAAAAAGATAAAGCTACGGAAGAAGAACAACCTACTAATGATCCTAGTTTGGTGACCAGATAGGTTTTTAAGGTTTAAAGGCGCGCCGCATTTGCGGCGCGCCTTTGTTATGTAAATTTTTATCAATAAATAAAGATTTTTTGTGTGGTTTTAAGTATTATAATTTTGTATTTAATTTAAGAAGGGTAAAAATCGGGGTATGGATAGATTTTTTGGGATTTTTGGAATAATTTTGATTTTTGGAATAGCATATTTAATGTCGAATAATCGAAAAGCGATAAATTATAAGACTGTCGGCATGGGGTTTCTTTTGCAAATATTATTGGCATTATTTGTGTTTAAGGTGCCTTTAGGCAGAGCTTTATTTTTGAATATTGGTGTGTTTATTCAAAAAATTCTTGAGTTTGCAAAAGAAGGTGGAGCTTTTGTGTTCGGGCCGTTAATTGATAATTTAAAACTAGAGAATGTTTTTGGAACGGGCAGTTCTATTTTCGCATTGCAATTAATGTCATCACTTATTTTTATGATGATTTTGGTGAATATTTTATACCATTACGGCATTATGCAAAGAGTTGTTGCCGTTTTGGGTAAGGCAATGAATAAAATTATGGCTGTATCAGGCGCAGAAGCCCTTTCAAACGTTGCAAGCGCTTTTGTTGGACAAATTGTTGCGCAAATTATGATTAAACCATATTTGGCTAAATTGACACGTTCAGAACTTTTGGCATCAATGGCTGGAAGTATGGCTTGTATTTCTGGAGCAACATTACCGATTTATATAGGTTTGGGGATTCCGGCGCAATATTTATTAGCATCTTGTATTATGGCTGCGCCAGGGGCGTTGGTTATTTCTAAAATTGTTTATCCGGAAGTTGGAACACCTGAAACCAGTGAGGATTTTAAGTTGACATTTTCTAAGAGAAAAAGGACTTATTCAACTGTATTTGAGGCTATTTCTGCGGGCGCATCAGAAGGGATGAAAGTAGCAATTAATGTAGTGGCAATGATTTTGGCATTGATTGCTCTTGTTGCGATGATTGACTGGGTGTTGGGAGGAGTTGGTACTTTTCTTGTTAAATATTTGCATTTGGCACCTAATTTTCTTGGGGTTGATTGGGCAAATCTTTCTTTAAATATGATTTTAGGTAAGATTTTTGCTGTATTTGCCTATTTTATGGGTGTTCCAATCCATGAGGCAACTACCGTTGGTGGTTTGATGGGAACTAAATTGGTACTTAATGAAATGGTTGCGTATGTTGATTTGACAAAATTACCAGAAACTTTGTCAGCTAAAAGTTATTTGATAGCTTGCTTTGCGCTTTGTAGTTTTGGTAATATAGGCTCAATAGCAATTCAATTAGGTGGTATCGGTGAATTGGCGCCGAACCAACGCAAAAATTTGGCAAGGTTAGGTGTGCGTGCATTGATTTGCGGTACTTTGACTTGTTATATGTCGGCAGCAATTGTGGGAATTTTATTTAACTAAAATAAATTATTTTGGTAAATGTTGTTGCCAATGTTCATCTAAGTCTTTGATGAATCTGTGTGCGTCGATTACGTCATCATAAGATATAGGTGCCGGTCCTTCTTGCACTTCGAGAGCTAAATCTCTTTCGTTCTTAAGGGTAATATCCGTTAAGCCTATAAATGCAATGCCAAAATTTTTGCCACAGTTTTGGCATATAAGGTGCGCAACGGTCAATCCTTTTTCTTCTCTTTTGATTTGTATGGAATCTTCATCGAAATCGGATTTGCATACCGAGCAACATAGATTATTAAATAGTGTTTTTATTTTCTTTTTCATAACTTTATACCTCTATTATACAAGAAATTTTTATTTTTCTTCTGAAATATTGTTATAAATTAAAACAATGTGGGAATAATAATAGCGTGAATATATAGGAGACACTATATGGAAGCTATTAATTTAATTTTGTTCGGGTTTATTGTTTACACTGCATTGATTGTAGTTCCAAGCATTTGGGAAGAACTAACAACGGAAGGGTAAACCATACCTAATTTATTAGACGACGTTTAAATATTTCTGTTCCTAAAAATTTGAACGATTAAAGATGTATGGGCTTTAGTAAGTGTAAAAAGTACGTTAAATCTTTTTGAGGTATGCTTTGTGTTGCTCTTTTGGGGTCCGGTCTATGAAGTCCAAGTCGTAACCGAGAATATCCGCTATTATGTATGCTTCTGCTAATGTAAGTCGATTTAGTCTCAATTTGTGCGAAATTCTTTGAAAGGTATATTTTTCACCTGTATATTCAGTCATTAACTCTGCTAATTTAGTTATTGTGACACATCTTAAGGCTAAAAGTGATTTTATTTTTTCTCGTATTTGCATAATTTGATTATATGTCTATTGACTTAAATAATAAAATATGTTATTGTTTAATTACTATATTAATCAATTAATTATGATATAAATTATTAAATTAAGGAGAAAAGATATGAAAAGAAGTTTTGGGTTTACTTTAGCCGAAGTTTTGATTACTTTGGGAATTATTGGTGTTGTAGCCGCGTTAACATTACCAAATTTGGTTGCAAATTATAAAAAACAAGCTTTGGTATCACAATTAAGAAAAACAGTATCTATATTGGAACAAGGATTCCAAAAAATGCGTGCAGATGCTGGGGGTGTTGATAGTTTGGAAGATACGGAAATTTTCGTGACATTGAGAAATTCTGATAGTCCAGAGCCAATGTCTAATTACATTGATGGTGATCCTATTGGTAATTCGTTTTATAGATATGATATGGCAAAATATTTTAGTATAGTTGATTGTCCGAAGTATCCTATTGGCTATGAAAGAAAATATCGCGATACTGAGGATGTAGATACATTTGCGGAGGAGAGATATATACTATTGTCAGATGGAACGATGTTGAGTTTTGACATGATAGAAACCCGACAAGGAATTACCGGTAGTGTTATAATAGATGTTAATGGAATTAAAGCTCCAAATGTTTTTGGTTATGATGTTTTTCAATTTTACATAGAAAATGATGGAAAATTAAGTGATTATAGTACCGCTGATGATTGTGCGGATGGCGGTAGTTATGGTTGTTATAATTATCTAGCGCGTAATGGATGGAAAATGGATTATTAATATAAAAAAAGACCGACGTTTCTGTCGGTCTTTTTATTGCGTAAAATCCCATGTTTTTGGTATTATAGATATGCAGTAATAATAAGGGATATGAAATGTTTGACAGTTTGAGCGAAAAATTACAAGAAATCATTAGAAAAACGGGTTCTTCTGAGCTTACTCAAGACAATATGCAAGAGGCTTTGCGAGAAATTAGACGTGCATTGCTTGAAGCCGATGTAAATTTGCGTGTTGTAAAAACTTTTATATCTTCTATAAAAGATAAAGCTGAAGGTGAAAAAATTATTGAAGGGGTAAATCCGTCTCAACAACTAATTAAAATTGTTCATGATGAGTTGGTTAATCTTTTAGGTAGCGAAATAAAGCCATTAGATTTGAGTGAGAATCTTTCTTTGATTATGATGTTGGGGCTTCAAGGTTCCGGAAAAACAACCTCAAGTGCAAAGCTTGCGGTAAAACTAAAAAAAGAGGGCAAGCGTCCTTTGCTTGTGGCGTGCGATGTTTATAGACCCGCAGCAATTACTCAATTGCAGACATTAGGTAAAGAGATAGAAACCGAAGTTTTTACTGTTGAGGGTTCGGTCGATGTACAAAGTATTGTTACTTCTGCTATTAGTTATGCAAAAGAAAATCATTATAATGTTTTGATTTTGGATACGGCTGGTCGTTTGCAAATCGATACGGATATGATGGCGGAGCTTCTTTTGATAGACAGAATTTTTACTCCAAAAGAAAAATTGCTTGTTATTGATGCTATGACAGGACAAGAGGCTGTACATGTTGCTGAAAATTTTGATGCACAATTAGGTTTGACCGGTTTGGTTTTGACAAAATTGGACGGCGATAGTCGGGGCGGTTCTGCGCTAAGTATTGTGCATTGTACCGGTAAGCCGATAAAATTGACCGGTACCGGTGAAAAGCTCAATGCCTTAGAAGATTTTTATCCTGAGCGTATGGCTACAAGAATTCTTGGTATGGGTGATATTGTTTCTCTCGTTGAACGTGCGCAAGAAGTGTTTGATGAAAAGCAAGCCTTAGAACTCGAAGAAAAAATGAAAAAGGCTGAATTTTCATTTAATGATTTTATAAAAATGCAAAAACAAATGAAAATGTTTGGGTCCATGGATCAACTTTTGGGTATGCTTCCGGGGATGAGTATTTCAAAAGCTGATAGAGAAAAGATTTCACACGAAGGTGAAAAACAATTTAAGCGTATAGAAGTTTTTATTCAAAGTATGACGCCGGAAGAACGTGAAAACCCTGATTTGATGAATACGAGTCGTAAAAAACGTATTGCAAAAGGTTGCGGTATGGATTTGGCTGAAATTAACGGATATGTTAAACAGTTTGAGCAAATGCGATTGATGATGAAAGGTATGCATGATATGAAGGGTATGATGGGTAAATTGGGTGCAAATGGCCTTTCCGGTCTTGGTGGTAAAATGGGTAAACACGCTATAAATAAAGCAATGTCAATGATGCGTAAATTTAAGTAATTCGATTTGAGAAATTTTATGTTATAATAAAATCATAAAATGGTCCGGATTTATAAAATATGATGAGTCAACAAAAAAAATTATCCATAGCTTTTTACTGGCACATGCATCAGCCGGTTTATCAACTATCGAAAGATGGCGATTATTTAATGCCTTGGGTGCGTCTTCACGCGGTGAAAGATTATCTTGATATGGCATTGTGGGTTGATAAATTTAATCGTTTGAAGCTTAATTTTAATTTGGTTCCGGTGTTATTGGATTCTTTGATTGATTATGCAGAAAAGGGCTTTTATGATATTCATTCAAGACTTTCGGTTAAGGCGGAGGATGAGCTTTCTCCATCTGATAAGGAATTTATATTAAACAACTTTTTTGATTCAAATTATCAAACAATGATTTTATCAAGCCCAGAATATAATAGAATTTATCAAAAATATCAGAGCCATAGGGTTGTAGATATAAATGATTTTTCAAATCAAGAATATTCGGATTTGATGGCACTTTTTAATTTGGCGTGGATTGACGGTTCATTTAAACAGTCGCTTCCGGAACTTAAAAAGCTTGTGAAAAAAGGGAAAAATTATACTCAAAAAGACAGAATTAAGATTATAGAAATCCAACGTGAAATTATCAAACAAATAATACCTACTTATAAAAGATTGCAAGATGAAAATAAAATTGAGATTACAACAAGTCCTTACTATCATCCGATTATTCCGATTTTGCTGGATGTAAAAGGTGTTTCCGGCGATGTGCAAAAGGGATTGCCGGATAATCTAAAAATGGAATTAGATGCAAGATTGCAAACTGAAATGGCTTTGAATAGGGTAGAAGAAATTTTTGGTAAAAGACCTAGAGGTATATGGCCGTCTGAACATTGTGTTAGTCCTAAAGAGATGGATTTGTTCAAATCTCTTGGAGCTGAATGGACGATTTCTGATGAAGGTATCTTGTCAAGTTCGATAAATTTCGATTTTGTTCGTGATTTTAGAGGTTATTTGGAAGATCCTTATAGATTATTAAAAACTTATGATTACAAAACTAAAAATTCGAATATTAAAATGATTTTTAGAGATTCTGTTATTCCAAATCTTATAAGTTTTGAATATTTTAATCATGACCCAATTGTTGCGGCAAATGATTTGTATGACAGAATAAAAGTTAAACAGAGCAAGTTGCTTTCATCACCGGATGATGAGCATCTCTTGACGATAGCAATGGATGGTGAAAATTGTTGGGAAAATTATGCCAATGATGGTGCGCTTTTCTTGGAAACGCTATATTCTCTTATAGAAAAAGATGAAACATTAGAAACAGTGTTGCTAAGTGATTATATAGCGAAAGACGAAAGTTCAAAGCCATTGAATAAATTGGTTTCCGGTTCTTGGATAAATAGGAATTTTAAATTATGGATTGATGAGCCGGTTAAGAATTTCGCTTGGACATATTTAAAAAATGTCCGCGATGATTTTTCCGAATTTGTTAAGAAAAATCCGCTACATCCAAATATTGAATTGGCTCGTCGTGAGCTTTTTATCGCGGAAGGTAGTGATTGGTTTTGGTGGTATGGTGAGCCAAATGATTCCGGTCGTGATAATATCTTTGACTTTATTTTTAGAGAACATTTGAAAAATATTTATATTTATTTAGGTGTTGATTATCCAAAATATCTTGATACCCCTTTGCTTTCTGCAATAACAAAGCCTTCTCGTTACCCAAAAGGTGAAATTACACCAAATGTCACCGGTGAAGACGACGATGATGCTTCTTGGTTGAATGCCGGATGTATTGATATTCCCGATGGGCCAGTGTTAAAAAAAGATAAGTTCTTTGATAGAATTTGTTTTGGTTGCGATAAAGATAATTTGTATTTTAGATTGTATGTAAATCAATATTTTGACCAAAATGATAATCCTCGTAGAAAAGTTAATCAAATGTATGTTTATTTGAGAGAAAGTACAAAAAAACACGCAACTTCGCCGATTAGAGTAATTCATAAAGCTGAAAATGTGTTGCCGATTTCAAAAGAAAAATTCCATTGCGAATTACAGTTGTCGGTTTATGAAGGTTCGTTGAATTTGATTAGATTGGTAAAAGCTATTGAAAATAATCTATGGGTAATTGATAGTTCTAAAGAGATTACTGCGGTTTATGATAAGTATATTGATGTCAAAATCCCGTTTGACAGTATTGATATTGCGGTTGGTGAAACGGTTGAATTTATGTTTGTAAATGCGCATTTTGGCATAAAAGATTTTTATATTCCAAATGAGATGCTCCTTACTGCAACCAGAGCTTAGCTTTTTGAGTTATGTAACTAAATGTAACGAAAATTACCATGCTTGAAATAAGCAATTTTTAAAATCCTTTATATAAATGTAAGCACGAGTATAAAGGAGAGATTATGAACGGTATTAATTCTAAATCTTCAGCAAGAGCAAACAAAACTTCTAAAACAAATTCGCCGGTAAAATCTATTGAAACTGCCGGTTCGCTTGCAATGCATAACAATAACCCATTTGCCGGATTATTTTCTACTCCGTTATATGATATGTTTTCATCTTCTAATCCATTTGCGGTTGACTATACGCAATATGGTACCGGTGAAGGTTCTTATGTTGCGTACAATTCCGGTGGGTTCTGGGGTGGTTTTTATTCCGCTTTCGCTTCAACCAGTGGGGATTGTGGCGGATTTGCCGGAGGATTTTCTGATGGTGGCGGATGTGGTGCCGTTTCTTCTTGTTCATCAGGCGGATGCGGTGGAGGGTTTACCTCATTCTGTTAATAAAAATTTTAAGGTTAAATAAAGAAAAGAAAATACATTAAAAGACGGTTTTAAAATCCGTCTTTTTTTTGATAATAAGTTTATGAATAAAAAATATTATATGTATGTTTTGTTGACTGAACGTAATACTTTGTATTGTGGTTATACTGATGATGTTTTAAAACGTTATCAAGCACATATTGATGGACGCGGAGCCAAATATACTAGGGCAAATAAACCTATAAAATTAATTTATAGCGAAGAGTTTGAAACCAAACAAGATGCAATGAAAGCGGAATCGCAATTTAAGAAACTTTCTAGGCAAGAAAAATTAAAAATCCTCAATTTCCAATTGCCTTAGATTATCATCTATCGCATTAAGCTTATCCTCTATTTTTTGCATTTCGGTAATTTCTTTTTGGAGTTTCTTTTCATCTGAGAGGATTTCTTTTTCTAGTTGTTTGGAGCGAACTTCTTTGTATTTTTCGTAGCCATCGTTATAGGTTGTAGAGCCTTTATAATGTTGAAGACGTTTATATTCTTTTTTGTCAAATCTGTAATCTTCATCCATTTCTTTGATTTTTTGTTTATATTCTTTTTTCATTTCTTGAACTATTTTTTTATCAGATTTTTTTGCCGCTTTTTGGCGATTTTTGTCGATTTTTTGTTGTTGTTTATCTTCTTGTTCAATTACGGTTTTAGCTTTGACGCCGTCTTGGATAATTTTATATCCATTTGAACCGACTTTAATGTCAGTTTTTTTGAACGAAACAAGTTTTGATTGTACGCCAGTAAAGTCAATACTCCATATTCCTAAATGTATCGGTATATTACCGGTGTATGCGTACGCATCAACAAGAACTCGTGCCGGATCGTTCAAGTCAAAGCCAAGAGGGTAAATATCCCAACGTTTCTCATCCAAATCAAGGTTTTTATATTCTTTCCAGTAATATGATATAGCATCTCTAATTTCAATCAAATCGTATGAAACTTGTGTCTCAAAATCATAAACTAAAGCTCTTGTTTGCCAAATTCCGTCATTGGTATGTCCTATTTTTTCCTTTGCTAAAAGTTTTTTGCCGTCGATTGAAAAATCAATAGGTGTAATGGTTTTAAATGCGCCAAAATCAGCATTATTGCTATCGGTTGACAATATCGGTTCCGGAATTCGATGAGAGGTTTTGGCTGTTAATATTTTGTCAATATTTGTTTTTCCGTCTTTTAGAGGAATAACAAATAGGTCACACGCCGTTGAAGCACTGTCCGGATAGTAATAAATCGTAGGATATACCATCATTGTAAAGTCTGGTGAAACTATTCCTTGAGCGTTAATTTGGCGTGTTTTGTAAAGCTTTTTGCCCAATTTTAATTCGGGGCTACCCGGTGGGTCGTTATAACGAATAATTCGGTATTCAGGTTGTGGAATATATTTCATATCCGAAGGTTTGTCTATTTTCGGAACGGCAACGCTTTCAGTTGATTTGTCCTTTGGAGTCGAAAGAGAGTTGTATTCATCCATTGTCATATATCCGGAAGGAACTCTTTCAAATACTCGTTTTTCATATTTTGTTTTTTCGTCTTTTTTTTGTACTTTATGTATGTGGTCGGCTTCTTTTTCCCTAACGTCTTTACTTGAAAAAAGAGCGCTATATGATGGCGGAAGGTTTAGTATAATAATTGTCCATATTAGGATAAAAATTATGCTTTTCATTTTAAACAAGACCTTCTTTCATCGCCATAGAGATAGCTTTTGAGCGCGAACCAACGTATAATTTTTGCAAAATGCTATGTACGTGAGTTTTAGTTGTTGATATTGATATGAAAAGTTTTTCGGCGATTTGTGGATTTGTTAATCCGTCAACAATTAGCGCCAAAACTTCCATTTCTCTTTCGGTTAGGCCGTATAAATCTTTACCGAGTTTGTAATTTATTTCGCCTCGTTTTTCTTGGATAGGTTCGGAACGTTTTAAATTCGTCAGAACGATTTTTGCAATAGCCGGATCTAGCCAGCCAGCACCTTCTGAAACTGCAACTACGGCTGAAACGGTTTGTTCTGCGGTCGCTCCTTTGGTAATGTAGCCGTCTGCTCCTGCGCGGAACGAGTCAAATACATCATCTTCGCCTTCTCGTGATGTGTACATCAAAACTTTTATTTCCGGATTTACGGCCTTGATTTTAGCGGTGGCTTCGATGCCGTCAATAGTTGGAAGACCGATATCCATAATGACAACATTCGGGTTTGAAGCGATAGCTTTTTGTGCACCTTCTAATCCATCAGCAAACATTCCAATAACTTCAATATTTGGATTGCTTCCTAATATCACAGAAAGGCCCATTCTAGCCATATCGTGATCTTCTATTATAACAACTTTAATGTTAGCCATTTTGAACCTCGTTTTTCTTTTTTACAACATCAGTAAGTATAAATGTAAATTCGCTTCCTTTATTTAATTTGCTATCAACCCAAATTTTGCCGTTGTGAGCTTCTATTATTTGTCTTGATAGGTATAAACCTAATCCCGTACCGGTTGAACGTTTAACCATCGTTCCTTGTGAAAATCTTTTGAATAAATTAGGAATATCGGCTTTTGGTATTCCGTTGCCATTATCGCATACTGAAAATATAAAATCTCCATGTTGAATTTTTACGATAATGTTGATTTCGCCGCCGGTGTTGGTGTAATTTAGAGCGTTGCCACAAAGATTTGTGATAACTCTTTTTATTTCACTTCTATCCGCCTCGATATTATAATCTTCAGCTTGCTCTTGCTGAATATCTAAGTTGAATTTTAAATTTTTGTTTTGGGCTAAAGGTTTGAGTTCTTCATAACATTGTTGAACTAAACCGATTGGTGAAAAGATTGTTTTGCATAGAGTTAGTTTGCCGCTCTCAAAACGGTATACTTCAAGTAAAGCATTAACTAAGCCTAATAAATCTTCGTTGCTTTGTAACATTGTAGAAAGTAATAATTTTTGTTGTTCTGTTAATTCTCCGATAGCTCCATCAATAAAGAATTTGAGAGTTTGAATTGCTGCCAGTAAAGGTGTGCGCATATCGTGCGTTAAAGTCGCGATAAAATCATCTCTGAGTTTTTCGGTTTCCTTTTGCTCGGTTACGTTTCTTATGACGCCGACGAACTTGTTTTTGTTGTCTATATCTTCAGAAATTGATGCAAAATTTATTTCAACCGGTATTTCTTCATTGCTTAGTTTGTTAAGAATGAAACAATCTTTAATTAAAATTTCGCTTCTATCACTTTGTTTTAGAATATCAAATATGTTTTGAGTTTCATTTGTTTTTGAATTTAGGAATAAAATTTCCGAAAGTGGTTTTGAAATTAGTGATTTTTCGGATAGCCCCGCCAAAAATTCGCCTGCCGGGTTTATTTGTTCGATATTTCCGTTTTCATCAATAATTATTATCCCATCAGCGCAGTAGCTTATTATTCCTGCAAGTTTTGAATTCGCAATTTGTAAGTCTTTTGTGCGTTCAGCCACTAAGGATTCTAAATTCTGAGAGTATATTTTTAACTTGTCGTTGGCATCTGCCAGTTCCCTAATTTTTTGTTGTAAGTTTTCGAGCAAGTGACTTCTTTCGATACCGTTTTTAATATTTAAGACTAAATCTGTATTGTCCCAAGGTTTTTCAATGTATTTGTACAAACCTATTTCATTAATTGCGCGTATAGCATTTTCTTTGTCTGCATATCCGGTTAATAAAATCATGCTTGTATCCGGACAAATTTCTTTTGCTTGAGTCAAAAATTCTAACCCGTTCATTTGAGGCATCATAAAATCAGAAACAATTAAGTCCGGTTGATTGTTGTTTATATAGTCGAGAGCTTCATGGGGATTGTTGAAAGTGAAAACATTGGTAAATCCTTCGACTTTTAAAAGCATCTTAAAAGCTGAAGTTACCATACTTTCGTCATCTACAAATACAATTGTCCCTTGAAGTCTTTTATCCATACTTAAATGATAAAACATTTTACAAAAATCGACAAATACATTACAAATTTGCAATAATATGATATACTGTTTTCAAAAGGAGAGATTAAAATGCAAAAATTTAAATTAGGTTTTACTTTGGCGGAAACGCTTATTGCGTTAGCAGTTGTTGGGGTTATTTCGGCAATGACTATTCCTACGTTAATGAATAACTATTCTAAAAAAACTCAAGCTGCAGCTGCACATAAATTTGTTTCGCAACTGGAAGATGTTTTAAGTGCACATTTAGCAGAAAAAAATGCAGAAACATTATGGGAAGCTAAATTGCGTTCTGCGTCTCATGTTAAGCAGTTGTTTAAGGATAATTTTAGGATTGTAACTGATTGCGGTGCTACATCTACGCCATGCTTTGCTGATGCGTACGGGAGCATAAGTGGTGCAGCGGGCAATGTAGCGCTTTTTGGCGATGCTATTTCTCTTTCAAGTGGTGTCAGTGTAGGGCTTTCCGGTTTAGATTCAGATCATAGATATGGCCGAATTTATTTTGATGTTAACGGCAAAAAAGAACCAAATATTGCGGGTAGAGATTTGTTTGTAGGGTATATATTTGAGGATGGTTCGTTAGAAGGTTCACCTTATGCAACACCTCAATGTAAAAAAGATAATGATGCTACAAGTTGTGCGCCTTTTAATAATTTTAAAGATGCACAAATAGGTGGTGTTGTATGTGGAGACTCAAATGATCCTATAGGATGTCTATCGGTTTTGAGAAACAATAATTGGGTAATGAATTATTAGTTTTATCCCGTTTTTTAATGATAAAAGCGGCCTAATCTGTGAATAGGCCGCTTTTTCTATTATTAGTTGTCTTTTGTTCCTTCCCATAAACCGTGGATATTGCAAAATTCTTTAGCTGTTGCGTTTGCCCATATTTCATCAAGTAACATTTCCGGTTGTTGATTTGGATATAAGTATTGTAATTGGAATTTATTTTTGTCTTGTGAAACAACTTCAATAAACATAATGTGATGTTCGTTAATCATCGGATGTGGTAGTGTCCCTATGCGTACTGCGCAAGCTCCTGTGTTTTCTTCGAAAAATACCGGAACATGTTTTTCTGCCGTACCTTCGTCGCAAGTGTTAGGGGTAAGTAAGGACATTTCTTGTCCGCAACAGTGCATTATTGGGCCTCCTCCCATAATTACTTGCACAAAATTTCCGCAAACTTCACATCTATAAAAATCTAATTTTTTTGTAATCATCAGTTCGCCTCCTTTTAAAATAATATAAAATTATTCAAGATAATGTTTCATCGGTAGGGTTGGCTATTTGGTAACAAAAACTTAATAGAATAGCAAAAAAAACATTTATGAGAGTTACTATATAATCATGAAAATCTATAAGGTCTCAAGATTATCAAGCAAAAATAATATTGCGAGTGGAAGTAGTGTACCTTCGCCAATTCAGCATAATTTTTTTTATATGCCGGAAGTTGAAAAGCCGCATGCAAAACGCAATACGGTTATTGCACTTGTTCTTAGTGCTGCAATTGCAGTTGGGTTTACGATTAGGAATATAAGTCGTTCGGCTAGGTTGAAAAAAAGTATTGTGGAGCTTGCAAATCCAAACCAAGGATTAAATAAGCTTAAAGGGTTTGAAGATAACATAAAAGATTTTAAAAAGAAAATTCTTTATCCTATGGCAGTGATAAATAAGGGACAAGTGGAAACCTTAAGTTATTCTCGGTTGAAAATTGGTGCAATATTAACTGGAGAGGATGGTGCAAAACTTACTGAATTTAGTGACGCTTTGTTTGAACATGCAGAGAAATTAGGGATAAATGTTAAGCGTATAAAAGGTAAAAACCGTAGTGAACGTGCAAAATGGATTTATCGCAATTTTAGAAAGGCACAGATTGAATACCGCACAACCGGAAAACCTACGATGTTTGATATCGGCGAGTTGGAAGATTTAGCGGAATTAAGTATTAACAAGCCTAAGAAGGCAAAAATAGAGGTTTTTCTTGAATCCTTAAATAAACTAGATAATTTAGGAATTGTTTGGGTAGCTAAAACTAGCAAACCGAAAATGTTGCCGTGTTTTTATAATGATCTTCCGGTTATGATTTCAAAAGTTGCGCAGTAATATTGCAACACTAAATTTTCTGTGGTATAAATATATATAGCCGTGCTCCACGGGGAATTGCAATCCCTTGACCCGAAGTTTAGGCGGGGTGCAGAGTCTGTTGTGAGGGTTTTGCGGATGACTTTGATAATTAAATTACTGTTGACGTTTGGTGTTAAGATGGCGCAAGCTGTCGAACCGTGTCAGGATGGAAACATAGCAGCACTAAGGCATACCTTGCGGGTGTTTTTTCATTAAAAAGAGGTATTTTAATTAGAGATTTTATTTGTAAAGTTCGATAGACAGTAGCACGGTTTTTATTGCAATAAAGGTGTTATATGGCTAAAAAGTTTATATTGAACGCGGACGATTTCGGATTGTCAAAAGCTCATAATAAAGCGGTTTTGATAGGTTATAATAATGGTTTTTTAACAAGTGCAAGTGTCTGTGTTAATGGAAAAGCGTTTAATTCTGCAGTCAATGAAATTTTGCCGGAATGTCCGAATTTGGGTATCGGATTGCATTTGAATTTGACAAAAGGTAAATCGTTGACAAAAAGTAAGTTTTTGGTTGATAAAAAGAATAGGTTCAAATTGAGTTTTTTGCAACTTTGGTTTAAGTCAAATGATAAAGAATTTTTGAAAGATGTAGAAAAAGAATTTCGTGCACAAATTGAGATGATATTGAGATATTCAAAAATTGACCATATTGACTCAAAAGCGCATATTCATTCTATTCCAAATATATTTAAAATTGTTTTGAAACTTGCGGAAGAGTATAAAGTGCCTTTTGTGCGAACTCATTTTGAAGAGATATATGTTACTCCGAATGTTATGAAACATTTGAATTTAAAATTCCTTCATAATATAGCAAAAGTTTGGTTAATGAATAAATTTTCTCGCGAAAACAAACATTATATGGCAAATTCAAGTGTTATGACTAATGATTATTTGATAGGTGTTGAATTTGCCGGCATGATGGATTCTTCAACTACAGAGTCGGGGTTGGCTGCTATAGAAAATGATTGTATGGCAGAAGTTGTAATTTATCCTTGTTTGTATGCTAATAATAAAAAAAATCAAAACTATAAGGAATTTGCAATTACTCAAAATAAAACGTTAAAAGACTCAATTTCCAGATTAGGTTTTGACATAACAAATTATAAAAAAATATCCGAATGAAAAAATGTTTATTCATAATATTTTTAATTTTTAGTTTTTTGTGTTTTGCAGGGTTTGAACTGAAGAACAAATCATATTTCCCTGTAATGGATATCCTTGAGCCCGATATTATTGCAGTTGACCTCAACAAAAACGGCAGTTTGGATTTTGGTGAATATATTTGTATAAATGATGTGAAGACTTATCGTAAAGATTTTAGTAATACAGATAATATTAAACTATGGTTTCTGGCTGATAATTTTGCAAGGCAAACTCTTGAAAATAAAGATGTAAAAGTTGTTTTTTCAAATATTACTACGCCGGAGTGTAGATTTGGGGAAATAATTGTTGATAATCAAAAATATTCACAATTGTTGACGAATAATAATTTTAATTTGTTAAATCAAGATAAAAATTCGGTCGAAAATTTATTACAAGAAGCCGAAAAATTAAATCCGTTGATATATAATCACAAAAGTGGTATTTATCATAAGCTTGATTGTATGTATGGTAAGGTTGCGCATGATACAAAGATTTTGCCAAAATCTGTACTTGAGAAATCTGCAAAGCCTTGTAAATTTTGTCATGTATCTTCTGCAAATAAGAGCTTAGACACTTTAAAAACCTTTCCTTTGAGTATAACTGCTTCAAACATAAAGCTTGTATTATCTGATTTTACTATTAAGCTTAAACCTGATAATACGTGCAAAAATATTATGTGCAAAACTGTTTTGGCGGAAATAAATAATGCGAAAAAATCAGTTGATATTGCCGCATATAATTTTTATCCGCAACAAGAAATTATGCAAGCTTTAAAGTCTGCTCAAAATAGAGGTGTACGTATTCGTTTGATATATGATGTTACGTCAAAAGGGTTGTCAAGAGATGCCGAGAAAACGGTTGATGTTATAAAAATTATAGGGATGCAAAATGTCCGCTCCGATTACAGTGAAAATTCTAGTGTTTCATCACAGCTAATGCATAATAAATTTATGGTTTTTGATAATCAGAAAGTATTGACTGGTTCAATGAATTTTTCAACTACCGGTTTGTCCGGTTTTAACAATAATAATTTGATTCTTATTAATTCTGAAAAGCTTGCAAAAATTTATAGCGAAGAATTTGAGCAAATGTTCAGCGGTAAATTTCATCAAGATAAGTTACTTTTAAATGTTGTGCAAAACCCTGATGTTCAAGTATATTTTTCACCACAAAGCAAAGCGATAACAAACAATATTCTTCCTCTTATTGAGTCTGCAAAATCATATATTTATATGCCGGTATTTGTATTGACTCACGATGAACTTTCAAAATCTCTTGTTAAGGCCAAACAAAGAGGTGTTGATGTAAAAATTATTACTGATGCAACCAATATAAGCGCAAAGCGTTCTAAAATAAAATCATTACGAAACAATGGTATTAGTATAAAAGTAGAAAATTATGCGGGAAAAATGCATTCAAAAAGTATTATTATTGATGATGAGTATTTGGTTATAGGGTCAATGAATTTTTCAAATAGTGGGGAAAATCGTAATGATGAGAATTGTTTAATCCTAAAAAATCCAAGAATAACTAAATTTTATAAAGAATATTTTGAGTATCTTTGGAATAAAATTCCTCAAAAATATCTTACCGCTAATCCTTCTGCTGAAAGTGTTGCATCTATTGGGTCTTGTTCTGATGGAATAGACAATGATTACGATGGCAAAATTGATAATCAAGATGAAGGTTGTAAAACTATTGTGGCAAAATAATTTTTGCTTCAACTTTTTTTTGCTGATTTAAAGTGTCGTTTAAGCTATCAATTAATTCGGCCGCGGTGTCTGCGCTATAAAATTTGCCACTGGTTACAAGTGAGGTACATTTTAATTGAGCGATATCGTCTTCATCTTTTACGTTAAATGCAATTACAT
Organism: Candidatus Gastranaerophilaceae bacterium; assembly: GCA_045538535.1. Classification (GTDB taxonomy): domain Bacteria; phylum Cyanobacteriota; class Vampirovibrionia; order Gastranaerophilales; family Gastranaerophilaceae; genus RUG14219. The sequence goes on from JAZSRN010000045.1 coordinate 19,933, forward strand.
CAATTATAATGTCTTTACGGATTTTTATTAATTCCATAACATATTCGCAAGGACTTTCGTCACAGTTTTCGCCTCCGTCTGTAAGTAATATTATATGTTTTTTGCCGCTATACCCCATAAAGTCGTATAATACGGCTTGTTTGAGTGAAAATGTTATGGGCGTCATTCCTCTTGGTTTTACTCTACTAAGTGTGGTTAAAAGATTGGCTGTATTTCCCGATTGTATTGGATTCATAAGGGTCGAGGCGTGACAAGCGTCAAATTGGGTAAATCCCATTTTGTGCCCGTAAACCCTTAATCCGATTGATGCGTTAGGATTTAGAGTCGGTAAAATATTTCTCATTGTATCAAGCATCATATCTAATTTTGATTGTGCGCCTAAATGTTCGGTCATACTGTTAGAAAAATCAAGTATAAAAAGAATTTTTTCTTGAGGTGTTGTTCTTAATTTTTCTTGTTCTTTAGGTGTATAAACGTTATAGTTTTCGGTGGATGCTAAAATTGAGAAATTGCTTAGTAATATTATTAGAGTTAATAATAAAAGTTTTTTCATATAAGCGTTTTAATTTGATTTATTAAATTTTACAATTAGCCGTCTAACCGTTTTTTGTTGTAATATGTATTCAAGGAGAAAATTATGCCGCATTTTTTTGTAAAATCAAGTAATATTAAAGATAAATTGATTACTATTTCGGATAAAGAAAACTTGACTCATATTGTTAGAGCTTTACGTTCAAAAGTGGGTGAAAATATTTTGTTGATTGATGAAAATCAGATACAATATGAAACTGTAATCAATGAAATTTCAAAAGATATGGTTGTTGTCGAAATACAAAAATCATATCCTTCAAAAAGATTTCTTGATTTTGAACTTTATCTTGCGCAAAGTCCGCTTCGTTCTGATGCTCAATCTTTTATTATTGAAAAGGCAACCGAGCTTGGTGTATGCGGTGTTTATCCTATTTATACCGACAATTGTTCTGTAAAAAAAGATGTCATATCAAAGAAAATCGAAAAATGGCAAAAAACAATGTATGAAGCTTCTAAACAATGTGAAAGGGCTGTTGTTCCAAGCTGTTTTGAACTTACTGACATCGATAAGCTTGTTGCGCAAAATAAATTCGATAAAATTATTGCATTTTGTGAACGTATTACGCATAAAACTTTGCGTGACTACGTCATTTCGTCTCCGATTAGTAAAAATGATAAAGTACTTGTTATTATTGGGCCGGAAGGTGGATTTTCGGAAAAAGAATTTAATTATTTTAAAGAAAATAATATAGAGATGTTGACTCTCGGAGAGTTGATATTAAAAGCTGAAACTGCCGTTGTCGTTGCGCTTGGAAATATAATTTATGAATACAATAATCAAAAATAAAATATTATCTGATGAATATCTAAATAGAATTAAAACTTTTAGCAAGGCAGAAATATACCTTGTTGGAGGGGCAGTTCGCGATGTTTTATTGGGGGAAAATACTTTTGATAGGGATTTGATTATTGTCGGTGAGGCAGCAAATGAGTTTGCTCAAAAAGTTGCAAATAATCTGGACGGTACATTTATACCGCTTGATATTAAAAACAATATTTATAGGGTAGTTTTGTCAGATAAAATAAATTATTTTGATATAACAAATCCGGTGGAAAATTCTCTTGAAAAAGATATATTGCGTAGAGATTTGACTATTAATTCTATTGCAGTAAATATTAGGAATTTCGAAATAATTGATATTACTAATGGTATTGTGGATATTAAAAATGGAATTTTGCGTTCAATATCTGAACAAAATATTGTTGATGATCCACTTCGGATTTTGAGAATATTTAGATTTCAGGCTTTGTATGGTTTTGAAATTTCTGACGAAACTAATGAATTTATAATTAAATATAAAAACAAGGTTAAGGAACCGGCTTGGGAAAGAATAACTTATGAACTTTTAAAATTGTTTGGCGGGAAGTATTGTAAAAAGGCGCTTTTGAATATGGATGCGGTCGGTATATTAGAAGATTTTTTCCCGTTTGTTAAAGAATTAAAACAAATTCCGCCAAATACTCATCATCATTTGGATTTGTTTCATCATTCTTTAGAAACAATGGAGAAAATTCAAGAATTATACGAAAATTCAAATTTAATTATTAAAAATCATCTTGATAAAATTGATTTTGGTGGCTTTTCTCGTCGTGCTCATCTCAAACTTGCCGGTTTTATGCATGATATTGGTAAATTTTCGACCTGGACGATAGAAGAAGATACAGGTAGACATCGTTTTATAAAACACGACGATGTTGGCGCAAAAATGGCACCTAAAGTTCTTAAAGAAATGAAATTTTCAAATAAACAAATTGAGTATATAGCCTTTTTAATTAAAAATCATATTTATCCGTCACAAGTTGCTCAAGTTCCGGATATTAACGAAAAAGTAATGATGAGATTTGTTCGCAAAGCAGAAGCAAATGCAATTGATAATATATATTTGGCAATGGCGGATAGGTTATCAGCGCGAGGGCCTGCAATAACCGAAGAAATTGTAGATAATAACATTAGAGGCTTAAATGTTCTATTAGAGTTTTATCTAGAGAAAAAAGATACCTTACAACCGTTGCCGATTTTGCTTAATGGGCATGATATAATGGAAATTTTGGGCGTAAAACCTTCGCCTCTTCTCGGTAGAATATTGGAAGAATTGCATGAGGCCCAAATTAGTGGTGAAATTTTTACCAAAGAACAAGCAATAGATTTTGTAATGTCGTACAAAATTTAATGTTTGAAGGGAATTAATGATTTTCTTAATAAAATTTTACAAAAATGCTAAATTCAAAAATATGTAAAATTATAGTGTTTTTTGTTGATTTTTATTGTTTTTGCTTGAAAAATATCTCATTATATTTAAAAAATCATATTTTTATAAAATAATTCAAATATTCTTCTTAATAAAAACTTTACAATAAGTGTTAAAAAGGCAATTTTATTTATTTAGGGCTTTTAATGTGTTTGTGTGGTTGATATAATAGTGTGTGTGAGATTTACCAGACAGAATATATGATAGAAAAGGTTAGCTTAAATAAAAATAAAACGACATATACCCCAATGCCAAATAACGGAACTGTCAAACAAAATCCGTCATTTACCGGCGTTGGAGATTTGCTTATCCGCGGAGTTCAAGCTTGTGAGCGTGAACCGATGGTTAATGTTACCGTACTTGATTTGACCACAGCTATCCTCCCTCGTACATTTTTTGAAACGGTTATCGGTTCAGAACGCAAAGATGAAGAGGGCAATGTTAAAGAGCGCAAACTCAATATTATGGGTGGATTTGAAGCTTTGCGCAGAGAAGGTTCAGGGCTTTTAATTAACTGTATTATCCCTAGTTTTGTTGTTATGGGCGCGGCAAAACTTTTAAATAAGTCTATAATGGGAGATTTTACTAAATCAAATTTGACAAAATGTTGGGCAAATGGTGATGCGTTAGATAAAATTGAAAAATATTACAAAGCTGCAAGTGGTGCATCAAATGAAGATAAAATATTTAACACTTTGAAATCGATGTTCAATGATATTGAAGGCGTTGATGGAAAAGATGTTAAAAAATTCAAAGATATATTTGCTCAAGATTCAAATGCAGATAAGCAAATTCGATTAATTGCTCAAAATATTCTATCATCAAAACCTGATAAAAAAATCACACAAAACGCTTTAAATGAACTCGTTAAACAAACCGGAATTTCTGAAAATATTAGATTTGCGGGTGATACCGGTTATTCATCAAATAGTTTCAAAGCGATGGGTACAAGTGCGGCAGAAGTATTGCATGGCATAATTAAAGAGGATATAAAAACTTCTGATAATCTCACAAAATATTTCTCAAAAGCTAGAAATTTAGTTAACGCAAAAAGTATAGCCGGTTTGGCAATTATTATTCCTCTGGCAATTGCTGCACAACCAATTAACCGATGGATTACACACAAAATGTCCGGTAAAAAAGGTGCGCCTCTTTATAACGATGATAAAGAACGTGTATTGACAAAAGATGAAAAACAAAAACTAACCGCACAAAAATTCTTTGCTGTTCCGTTAATGGCCGGAGTTGCCGGTTTATCTATGATTATGGATAGGCCTAGTTTGAAAATGTTCCAATTTAAAAATATTTTCCCAACAATGGATCAAGCAAGAATTATTTCTGCTGCAACATTCTCAAGTAGAATTGCTGCATCTGAAGATTCAAATGAACTCAAGGAAAATACAATAAGAGATATTGCAACATTCTCAAGTTTTTATTTCCTAGGTGATTATGCGGCCAAAGGAGTTGCAACTTTGATTGAAAAATTAAACAAAGATGCAAAACTGATTAATACCTTAAAAACTCCGGATAAAAATGCAAATATTTTCCAAAAATTCTGGCATTGGGCTAAGCATACTACTATGAAATCTACGGATGAAATCGAAGCAATAAAAGATGTTGCATTACGAAATAAGAACAAAACTTGGAGATCAGTTTGCCAAATCGGTAATATTGCATTTTCATTGTTATCACTTGGTATTTTTATCCCTCTATATACAAGAACACAAACAAACAAAAAGGAATTGGCAAGGCGTCAAGCCGTAGCTGCTGAGAAAGCAGCGTTTGCAGCTTCGCAAAGTTGTAACGAAAATATAATCAAGACAGAAGGCAGACCGGCATTTGCAGCCTTTACCAATAATTAAGGATAAAACAATGGATTTAACTCTAAAAACCCCACAAACTAATACGCAATATAGACAGACAAAACAAGCCCAGAATTTTACGGGTCTAATTGATGCTGCAACTGCTGGATTGAGGTTTTTTGATACAAATCAAGCTATTGGTGCAAATTGTGTTGACCTTTGCGCAATGGTTATTCCAAGAACAACGGTTGATTTTATAAATAGAGGGCCAGATGCCGGTGCTGAAACTGCTCGTAGAGAGTCAATGGGTACTATTAACCACTCATCTGTAGGATTGTATGGTACTTTGGCTGGTTTTGCAGTTGCGGCTGGATTTAATAATCACTATGGCATAAAAGCTCATAAGATATTTGCAGATACGCAAACATTGAATACAATTGCACAAAGTTGGCATGACGTACAACACTCAGCGATTGATGATCCATTAAAACAACACGTAACTAATTTTATTGACAATATAAAAGTGTTTAATACTGATGTTGACAAAGTAAATGGTTATGTATCAATTCCTGAGGCTGATAAACGAGCAATAATTGATACATTATATAACAAGCTTAAAAATTCACCAGATCAAACGATAAATAAAGATTTTGCAAATTCACTTCACGCAATGATTACTGCGGCAACCGGTGGGGAAAAGAATGTTGTACTTGTTGCTAAAGACGGAAAAGAAGCTCCAAATAGTCTTAAAACACTGATTTCAAACTTCTACAATTTAACAAAAGCGTTCTCGACAGAAAAAGCAGTCGAAACATTTAAAAATTCGACAGATATTGCAAGCAATGACCTCGTAAAATTGCTCAAGAGTATGAATTTAAAACGTTCAATTGGTGGTTTGGGTGTTGCTACAGCTATTGGTATGGCAACACAACCGGTAAATATGTATTTAACCAAAAAGAAAACCGGTTCGGATGGTTTTGTAGGAGTCGAAGGTCGTTCAAAAGATAATTCAACCGAATTTAAAATTATGAAGACTTTAGCTTCATTAGCTTTTGCGGCAATGGCACTTTCTACTATTACATTAAATCCAAAGAAATTCTTAAGTAAAATACAATTCCAAGGCATGCTTCCGACTATTGATCAACTTAAGCTTGTCTATGGTTTGACAATCTCATCGAGAATTATTTCAGCGCGAGATAAAGATGAGATGCGGGAATCTTTGGTAAAAGATACATTAGGATTTATGAATCTTCTTGTTCTGGGTAGTCTTGTGACAAAATACACAGCAAGGGCATTTGATAAAACTTTAATAAATGAAACCGCGACAAAAGGTAAAAATTGGTTTGCAAAAATCACTGATTCATCGCTAAAAACAAGGGATGAAGTATTGTTACCTATGTTGAAAAAGAATGGTATTGATATCGTAAAAGATGGCAAACCGTTATCATTTACTAAATTAATGCAAAGTATTAGTAAATTAAACGCTGAAGATAAAAAAGTAATTAACAAAAAACTTATGGCGTTGAATTTTGCGCAAATTGTTGGTTACATTTATTCTGGTGTAATTTTAGGTGTTGGTATTCCGAAACTTAATATTTACATGACAAATAAATCAGAAGCAAAACGTAAAGCAAAGTTAGCACAAGCAAAAGCGCAAGAGGGAAATAAACAAGATGCAGTTTTAAACAAGCAAACAAATGGTTTAAACTCTCAACCGGCATTGATGTTGGCTCCTGAAAATATTAGTTTTTTGAAGAATAAATTTGATAGTGCTAATTTGAAATAACGAAATTAATCAAGATAAAATAATAGATATTGATTTGATTTGTTTCTGTTGCAAACTATACAACAGATGGTTTGGATGAATTTTTTGCAGAATGTTTTGCAATGCGTGAATTGGGGGTTGAAAAAGTCCCTAATTATATAGATAATATGATTACAGAGGTTTTAAAATGAAAATAACTGAAAAACAATGGGAAACCATAAAAGCGACTTGTAAAGAATGTGGTCGCTTTTGGGAAAGTAATAGTAAAGAAAATAACTTGTTATGTGACCCTGCTTCTGCTTTTGAGGAGTATGGAACAAATTTAGAGGATTGGTATAGTTTTTTGGATGGTCAAAATGATTGTTGGTGTAAAACTGCAATTATGCCAATATATGGTAAAGAAAAATAATTGTTAATTTTTACCTAGAAAATATTCCATTAAAATATTCCAATTTCAACCCTCGCACTTGCGGGGGGGGGGGGTTGTTGCCTAATCTGCCCGTTTTGCAATCTGTCAAACTGTTTGTATGTTCCTAGAACAGTAAATCTAGGGTTATGTACAGTACAGTCAAAACTGCGGATTGCGAGCAGAGGGTGAAAGGCGGAGCCGTACCCGTTTAACGCGAGCAACCAAGAGAAAAGGAGAAAACAATGTCAGATGAAGCAAAATTCACACAAGCTGATTTAGATGCCTTTGAAGTCTTAGCAGTCAATACCTAGTCTTGCAGCATCCAATTCTTGGAGTTCTTGTTCTCTCCAAGCTTTCATTTCATTGTTTCTGGCTTTTGCTAGTTCAAATTGTCTGTCTTTTATTGTTGCATAAGTGTTTGCGAATACAGCATTTCTCTTTGCTTCGTGGTTAATACTGTGGAACACTGAACCTATAAGGATAGCGTTAGGGGCCCAAAATAATGCTACTTTTGCAACATTCTTGATAGGTGCCGGGATTTTTTGAGTTAATTTTGTGAAGTTTTTACCAACTGCTTTTACAAAAGAGTTTGAGTTGATTTTGTTTGCAAACTTTCCTACTTTAGTTTGTATTTTAGCTAGAGTAGTAGGTTTTACTTTATTTGCCAAGTAACTTATTCCCTTTGCGCCACCATGTAAAGCTAAACCTACAGCCGTTAGAGTGGTCATAATAGACAAGAATGGGTGTTGTCTGTCAAAATTTCTAACATTTTCGGATTTTTTTGAAAGTTCATTTTTGCCGTTTACAACTAAATTAATAGCAGCTAAAGACCCTCCCCAAATTCCGGCATTTTTTAAGCCATTTGCTAATTTTGCTGCTGTACCACTAATGGTTTTGCCAAATAGTTTTGAATTTCCTTTTGTTAGTAGTGCGGCTGCAACCCCCGCAACCACAGGAACAGACCACAACATTACATCTCTGAGTTTTTCGTGTTTTTCATGTTGTGTCACATGATTTGCATATGCAACCGATGCTTGACGAACAGCACGATCATCTGCATTTATAAAATTGTCGATATTTTGTCTTGAATGACGTCTGGAAGTAAAATTGGGAGTTAATCCTATAGCTTGAGTTTGCATATACACACCTTTCCTTTTTCACATTTATTATATCATTTCAAAAAACAAAAGTATTTTTTTTTGCTATTTGTATAGCAGTTTGTTATAAATATTTACAATAAGATTTATTTTGTATATTATAAAGCAATGAAAAAATATTACATTCATACTATGGGCTGTAAATCTAACCAATTTGAAGGTGCAGTAATAGAAGAAAAACTTTCCGATTTCGGGTATCAAAAAGTTAACTCGATTGAGGAGTGCGATTTTTATATCCTCAATTCTTGTACGGTTACTCACAAAAGTGATAATGAAGCTATGTATCTTTTGCGTAGTGCGAAACACAAAAATCCTAATGCTAAAACCATTATAACCGGTTGTGTTGCGCAGATTGAAAAAGAAAAACTTTTGCAAAATGATTTTGTAGATTTAGTAGTCGGTAATGATGAAAAACTAAATTTGCCTAAAATTTTGGCGAGTATTAATAACTCTGTTCAACATTGTTTTGTTGCAGATATTATGGATTTGAAGGGGTTCAATAAGGTTGTTTTAAACGATATGACCAAAACTCGCGCAAGTCTAAAAATACAAGATGGTTGCGATTGTAGATGTTCATATTGCATAATTCCTTTTGCTAGAGGTAAAAATCGTAGTGCGGATATTGATTTTGTAATTGAGCAAATTAATAATTTGTCCATAAATGGTTTTAAAGAAGTCGTTTTTACGGGTATTCACATAGGACAATGGGGCAAAGATTTTGGTTTAGAATTGTTGGATTTATTAAAAGCTGTTGAAGAAAAAACAACAATTGAGCGTTTTAGGTTAGGATCTTTAAATCCATTGGAAATTTCGGATGAAATGCTTGAATTTTTGCAAAAATCAAGGAAATTCTGTCCACATTTTCATTTGTCATTACAATCTGCATGTAATAAAACTCTAAAATCAATGAATCGTTTTTATTCAGTTGAGTTTTATTTGGAACAAATCGAAAAAATTAATCAAATGTTTGAATTGCCATTTTTAGGTAGTGATATTATCGCAGGTTTTGCTGGTGAATCTGAGGAAGATTTTGATATAACTCGTCAAAATTTATTGAAATCCGGCCTTACTCAAATACATACGTTTCCTTATTCTATTAGGAAAGGTACGGTCGGCGCCGAATCTATTGAACAAATTTCTGATAAGATTAAAGAAAATCGTGCAACAGTAATTAAAGAAATTTCTAAACAGAAGTATTCTGATTTTATACTCAAAAATGTCGGAAAAATTCATGAAGTTTTGATAGAGAAAAGATTGGATAAAAAACAACAATTATTGAAAGGGGTTACCCGAAATTATTTGACTGTAATGTTAAATTCGAATGATGCTTCGCTTTTGAATTCAATCCGACACGTCAAAATCACTGAATTTAAAAATGGCAAATTGTTTGGTGAATTGGTTTAGGGTAGTTCGGTTGTGTGTAAATCGGTACCTCCGGTTTTGAGTAGATTATATTTTTCAGCAAGTCTTTCGATGCAAGATGCTCGATGAAATTTAATAATTCCGCGGTGTCGTTTGTATGGATAATAAACTTCTAACCCGTCTAACCCGTAAGATATAAGCTTTTTAACAAAATGTTCCATATTTAACGCCCAACAACAAGCGGGATGTGCCAGAACGGCAATTCCTCCGGCGTTGTGGATTGATTTAATTAGTTTTTTGATATTACGTTTGGTAAATAGGCGTAATACATCAACTTCGGTTTCGTGTTTTGATTTTGCTAAAAAAGGTTTTAGTTCCTCAGAATTGATATCAATTCCGTAGGCCAACAAATGCATAAATACATAGCCGCACCATACGTCAAATTCAACTGCAGGGATGAGAATGTTTTCTTGTGTTATGTTATTGTCGAAATATCCTTGCAATGTGTTATGATCGGAAATTGCTATTTTTTTATAGCCTTTCTTTTTAGCTTGATTAATCAAGTTTTCGAAATCTGCTTGTCCATCAGAATAATTTGTATGTAAATGTAAATTAACCAGATTATCTGCATAGTCTTGTTTTGTAAAGCTCTTTATTAATTCTCTTATCGACATTGTAAACTCTCCGATGTTCACTAATAAAATTTTTGTACTAGAATAATAATAAAAAAGATATGTTTTCACAAGTGTAAATTTATGGAGAGAAAATGGCTAAAAATAATGGTGATAAAAGTGTATGGTTAGTATTTTTTGAAGGTTTGAAAATTTATACACTTAATTTGCATAAATTTTTGTTGTATATGGCGTTCCCGGTCTTAGGACAATTATTAGGGTTGTTTTTGATTTTTGGTTTAACGTTTTGGTATAGTGGAAATTTGCCGCAATTAATCCAAAAATATCAAGTTCTGGACAATTTTTCGACAATTGCACTTTCTATAATTGTTGTGACGCTTCCAGGATTAATCTTGTTTACGAAGGCTTTTTGGGATTATCTGGTGGCATACGGCGCCCTAAACTCAATGACTGAAGGTGCAATTTCAACCGGTAGGGTTTATGATTTTTCAGCTCATAAGGCTGTTGTGAAACAAAATCTCGTTACGTTTTTAGGAGTTTGGCTTTTGTTTTCGTTGTATTTTTTGATTGCTGCAATTCCGTTTTTTTGTTTGTTATGGATATTTTTTGTGTATTTTGCGCTTATTTTTCAAGTATTCACATTTGAGAAAAATCAAAATGCAATCGGGTGTTTTAAACGTAGTTTTTCATTAATAAAAGGTAAATTTGCCAGAACACTCGTATTGTTGGCACTTTTAGCTGTTGTAACATATTGGTTAATATCGGCTGGGTTGACCGTAATTTTTGATTTATTAAGATTGTCTGAATTATTTGACTATATTTATACAAGCTGGTGTTCTAATCTTCCTATTGAATATCTAAATGGTTTCTATCAAGCAATAACCGGACAAGTTTTGACTCCTACAGTTTTGGCAAAATCTTTTACTGCGCAGACGATAATGTTTGTTGCCGTTGGTTTTACGTTACCATTAAGGAGTATTTGTTTTACATTGTGGTATAAAAATAACAATAAAATCGTTGCTAGTGATGATAAAAAACCTAGAAAAACAGTGAAAAAGACAGCAAAGGAACCTAAGAAAGTTAAAAAATCTTCAATAGTTATTGAAAAAAGAGGTATTGACCCAGAAATAATTAGGCGTGCCAGACTTGAGGATGATGAATATTAAATATGTTTAAGTGCAAAAATTGTAATAGCATTGATAAATTTGAATTGATGTTTTCGCCGGATTATCAAGGCGAGAGACGTTTTTTGCAAAAGTATAATAATAAAGGTGATATAGAAATAACGGTGGACGGATACATTTTTGTCCCGGATTTGCAATTTATGAATGAACATGCGGTTTGTAAATATTGCGGGCAAATTTATATGTGGGACTATGAGTAAAGTAGAGGGAATTATGCGAAAAAATAATAGAAAAAATGATGAATTAAGAGAAATTAAATTTACAAAAGATTTTACTAAAAATGCTTTGGGTTCTGTGCTCGTTCAATTTGGAGATACAAAAGTTATAACTACGGCTTCTGTTCAAGAAGGTAAGCCAAAATGGATGAATAAGGAAGATTTGAGAGGTTGGCTAACTGCGGAATATTCACTTTTGCCTTCATCAACAAATACGCGTTGTGAAAGGGAAAGAACAAAAATTTCCGGTAGAACTCAAGAAATACAGAGGTTAATCGGTAGGAGTTTAAGAGCTTGCGTTGATTTAGAGAAAATGCCGGATTTGACTATAACTATTGATGCTGATGTAATCCAAGCTGATGGTGGAACGAGAACGGCAAGCATTTGCGGAGGGTTTGTTGCATTAAAAATTGCCGTAGAAAAGCTTATAAAACAAGGTTTGCTAAAAGAAAATCCAATTATAGAGCCTATTGCTGCAATTTCAGCGGGTATTATTGATGGTGAAGTTAGGTTGGATTTAGATTACGAAGAAGATTCTAACGCACAAGTTGATAGTAATGTTGTATTGACTCAAAGCGGTAAGATTATTGAGTTTCAAACCACAGCAGAAGGTGAACCTTATGAACAAGCTCAAATGTTAGAGATTTTTAACATTGCAGCAAAAGGTATTGATAATATTATAAAAATGTACTAGTATGTTTTTGTAATTATTTTTGTGGTGTAGCAAAGGAGGTTACATGAAAAAATTAGTATTATCAGCAATGGTTTTAGTAATGGCAACATCGGTATCATTTGCCGCAACATCGACAACTTCTGTTAGCAGTTTTTTGGATAAACAAGTTCAAAAAGTTAAAGCGGCAGAAAATGAAGCAATTGCAAAACAAAAAGCTAATGAAGCTGCAAGAGTAAAAGCTCAAAAAGAACAACAAGCTAAAATTGAAAAAGCAAGAGCAGAACAAAAAGCAAAACAAGAAGCTGAAAGAGCAAAACTTGAAAAAGCACAAAAAGAGCAACAAGCTAAAATCAATGCTGCTAAAAATAAAGTTGAAAAGAAAAAACAACTTTGGAATCAATTGATTTCGGACTAAGCGTAAATCGTTATCGAAATAATTTTTATTTAGGCCTCTTCTAGTGGAGAGGTCTATTTTTGTGTATAGTTTTTCTTTGTGTTATTATGGGGTTGATGTACGATACCGAAATGTTAAATATTCAAAATAATATAGCGATATGCATAGGCGCCCAAATAATAGTCCAAACTTTGAAATCTTTAGGTGTGGATACTATTTTTGGTTATCCGGGCGGCATTGTTTTGAGTATATATGATGAGCTTTATAAGCAAAAAGATATCAAGCATTATTTGTCTCGTCATGAACAAGCTGCAATACATTCTGCAGAAGGTTATGCTAGAGTCAGCGGCAAGTGTGGTGTTGCGTTAGTAACCTCTGGCCCAGGGGCTACCAATATTGTTACCGGGGTTGCTAATGCTTATTTAGATGGGCAACCGCTGGTCGTTATCACCGGCCAAGTAAATACTTCCTTGTTAGGAAAAGATGCTTTTCAAGAAGTGAATATTGTTGAAATAACAAAAACTTGTACTAAAAAAAGTTTTCAAATCACTAACATAAAAGATTTACAAGCTGGATTAACGGAGGCTTTTGAGGTTGCTTTAACCGGTAAAAAAGGTCCGGTTGTTGTTGATATTACAAGGAATGTTTTGATTGATAAAATTGTTTATAGCGAATGTTCACTTCCTTATTTTGAACAAACTGAAGTTTCTATAGATAAAATGAATTCCGTACTAAAAGAAATTTGTGCAGCTAAAAGACCTGTTATTGTTGCCGGAGGCGGGGTTGTTTCATCAAGGGCTTCGGACGAACTTTTAGCACTTGTTCGTAAGTTGCAAATTCCGGTAGTGAATACTATGATGGGGCTTGGTACTTATCCAAATGAGGATGTTTATTATGCCGGTATGGTAGGTCTTTTTGGTGATTATTCTGCTAACCAAGCATTAAAAGAGAGTGATTTAATTTTTTCTATCGGAGCAAGATTTAATGATAGGATTACTTGTTGTTTTAAGGAAAAAGAACTGGAACGTCATTTTATACAACTCGATATAAATAGCGCAGAAATCGCACGCCATGTTAATCCTAAAACCGTTTTACTTGGAGATGCAAAGCAGATTTTGGCAAATATGGTTGGCTTAAATGCTGATTACAATCATTTGGTGCGTAATGAGTGGTTGAGAGAAATTGAGGAGTATAAAGCCTTGAATTCTCAAAAAATAAAGATTACGGATAAGTTGAATACATATTCGGTAATCAAAAAAGTCAGTGATTATATTGAGAACGCAAATCCTATTGTAACTACAGAAGTCGGACAACATCAGATTTGGACTGCAAAAGCTTTTAATTTCAAGCATCCGAGTCAATTTGTTACCTCCGGAGGGTTGGGTACAATGGGTTTTGGTTTGCCGGCGGCTATAGGTGCTGCTGTAGCAGATAAATCTCGGCCGGTTATTTGTTTTGCAGGTGATGGTTCGATACAAATGAATATTCAAGAGTTGGCGTTGTTGAAAGATTATGATTTGCCAATAAAAATTTTCATACTGAATAATGGTTATTTAGGTATGGTACGTCAATTTCAAGAGAAAAGTTTTGAGGGAAGATATTCTGAAACGGCTATTTCCGGTCCGGATTATGTTGCACTTGCAAAAGCGTATGGTATAGATGCATGTAGAGTTAAGACTGATAATGATTTGGACGAATCTATAAAATGGAGCTTTACTCAAAAAGGTCCGGTAATTGTTGATGTAATTACCGAACCTTTTGAATTGTTGTAAAACATTATTGAGGCATCAATACTGATATAACTGCATTGTTAAGGGATAAATATTTTTTTATTGTGTTTTCTAAATCTGCAATGGTTGCGTTTTCTACGTCGTTAACGTAGTGCTCAACAAGTTTTAAGTCTTCACAAACCGTCATATAATATCCGATAGTTTCACCAATTTCAGAAACGGTTTCTGCGGAATATGCAAGACGCGATTTTACTTTTTTCTTTGCTTTAAGCAATTCTTCTTCCGAAATTTTGTTTGATAGTAAATTTCCAATTTCTTCTTTTATGAGTTGAATTGCGTTATCTTTTGCTTCGGGTTTGAAGTTTGCTTGTATGAAGAAATTGTTGCCGTCTTTGAATTGATAGTGTTCACAATCGGCCAAGTTGAAGATGTTGTCATCCCGTTTTTCGATTAAATTTTGATAAAGACGAGAACTTGTGCCGTCTCCTAAAATTATGCTTATTAAATCCAAATAAATGGTTTCTTTTATGTCTGCGGCTTTTGGGCCAAGCCAGCCAAACATTACATACCCAGTGTTAATCATTGCAGTATTTTCAATACAAACGGTTTCGTTTGTAGGTTTGTCAATTTCGTTGCAGTTTTTAGGTGTGTTTGTTCTATTTTTAAAATCAAATTCTTTGATAACTTTGTCTAAAATCTCTTGTTCGTCAAAATCTCCTACAATGATTGTTGTCATGTTACTTGGCGAATAGTATGTCAAATAGTAATTCATGATTTCTTCTCTTGTAACTTGAGAAATTATCTCTGGAGTACCGATTACATCGCGTTTGTAAGGGTGGGTTTTGTACATATTGCGATTGCATACGTTATAAACTTTTGTCCAAGACTGATCTTTGCGCATTCTGATTTCTTCAATTACAACGTGACGCTCTCTTTTATCGGTAACATTCGGGTTTGTTAAATCAAATGGTGCACCGATTTCTTCTTCTGGTAATATAGGATCTAGCATCATATCCGCATGTAACTCTATTGCTAAATTTAAGTTTTCATTATTGTTGCCGCGTGGAAGCGTTACATAATAAAACGTGTAATCTTTCCAAGTTGCAGCATTAACAATTGCTCCTTTTGCTTCGAGCGTTTTGTCAAAGTAACCGGCAGGGTGTTTATGCGTTCCCTTGAACATTAAATGCTCAAGAAAATGTGAAATTCCGTTATTTTTGTCGTTCTCATTAATTGAGCCCGTTTTAATCCAAGTAGAAACATTTACGAGTTCTCCTTCTTTGTGGGCAAGCACTATTTTGTGGCCGTTTTCTCGTTCATATATAACGGCTTCTTTTGTTAAAAATGGATATTTTACGTAACTTTTATTCATGTTTTCCTCTTCTATAAACTTTCGTAAAATGATTATAACTCAATATGTATTTTTACGCTATAATGTAAACTATGGATATTCTAAGAAAATTAAAAAATAAAGTCGTTGTTTCTGTTCAAGCTATGCCAAGCGAGCCTTTGTATTTGGAAAAATGCATGGTTGCAATGATGAAATCGGTTGTAAAAGGTGGTGCGGGTGCGTTAAGGGTTGCAGGAGCAAGAGATGTTAAAAACGCGAAGCATCTTTTTGATATACCGGTAATTGGGCTAACAAAACCGGAAATAATTCCTCAAAATTTTAGGGATATCGTATATATAACTCCTACGGTTAGCGATGTTATAGAATTAATTAATGCCGGTGCCGATATTGTTGCATTTGACGGAACCTCAAGAAAAAGACCGAATGATTGTACGTTAAATGAAATAATTCAGCATATTAAAATTAATCGTAGAGTTTCAATGGCGGATGTTTCAACTTTAGAAGAAGGTATTAATTGTGCAAAGCTTGGTGTTGATATTTTGTCGACAACACTTTCCGGGTACACAACTCAGTCCCCTTTAATTTCCGAGGAACCTGACTTTGAGTTATTGGAAGCATTGATAAATCAAACGGATAAACCTGTAGTTTTGGAAGGTAGGATTTGGGAACCACATCAAGTTACAAGAGCATTTGAATTAGGTGCACATGCTGTTGTAATCGGCTCTGCGATAACCAGACCGCAACTTATTACAAAACGTTTTGTTCAACATAATAAAAAATAGTATAATATAGGGATTAATCTTATGAGAAAAGCTTTAGGTATCGATATTGGTGGTACAAAAATTTCTAATTGTATTGTTGATGAAAGCGGAACGATAATTTCCGAGGTAGAAAAACGAAATACCCCAAAAACTTTTGAAGAGATAGAAACTACTCTTAGAAATATTGTTCTTGCACACGAAAATAATGTTGATGTTGTTGCTATTGCAACTTGTGGAGCGGTAAACAATTCTAATGATGGTATTGTTGGCTCTACTGGTAATATTGCAAAAGAATACCCAACAATGAATTTTAAAGCGTTGTCTTCAAAGTTGGTTTTTGTTGAAAACGATGCAAACGCTGCAGCTTGGGCAGAGTACAAAATTGGTGCGAGCAAAGGGTGTTCGCATTCGATTATGTTGACATTAGGTACCGGTGTCGGTGGAGGCATTATTATAAACGGTCAACTTCTTAAGGGTAAAAACGGGGCTGCGGGAGAAATGCATTTTAAGATGCGAACAGATAAACATCGAAAGTGTACTTGCGGAAGTTGGGATTGTTTTGAAGCCTACGCTTCCGGAAATGGCCTTAAGTATACTGCACAAGAAATGTTAGATAATTCTAATTTGACATCTTATGATGTAATTGCCGGAGTTAAAAATAAAGACAAAGAATTAACCTTAGCTTTCAAACAATGGCAAGATGATATAAGAGATGGGATAATAGGACTTGCAAATATTTTTGATCCGGATTGTATCGTTCTTTCTGGTTCTATGGCCGAATTTGTTGATACTGATTATTTAACTGATGAGGTAAATTCGCAAATTGTAACTACGCCTACAAAAGTTGTAAAAGGCGAAGCCGGAAATTATTCGGGTATGATAGGAGTTTCTCTTTTGGCGTTGGAGGCGTATCGTGGGTAAATCTAAAAAAAGAGGGTTTAATAAGATAAGAAATGAGGATTTTATTAGACTAACTCGAGAAAATGCGGCGGCAGAAGCTGCTAAATTGTTAAATCACTTGGATAAAGAAGCTTATAATTTGATTACACTTTTTGGGCTTACGGCAGAAGAATTGCTTGAAGAAGGTGCTAATTATGAAGCAGTTAGTAATATTAAAAATATATTAGGTTAAGATGAATAAAATTATATTTTGGTTAAACAATTCTAGGTTATTTTCATTGCCAATGACGTTAATGTCGTGGTTGATTATTTTTGTATATTCCCTCAAAGAAGGTGGAAGCATAATAAATGGGGTGTTAGCTTTAATAGGTATTTCCTTCGCTCATTTGGCAACGAATTTATTTGATGATTACGTTGATTATAGAGCTTTATCAAAATCAGAAGAGTTTATTAACAGTACTGTTAAAACGAAATGCGCATATATAAAATCCGGTGAGGCAACGTTAAACGAACTTTTGCTCGTGGTTGCTACTTATTGTGTGATTGCTTCAGTTATCGGGTTATATTTGTTAATTGATTGTGGTATCGGAGTGTTTTGGTTAGCGTTAATTGGTGGGTTGATTGTGCTTTCTTATGCTAAGTTATCTTCAAATGGCTTGAGTGAATTTGCAGTTGGTACGGCGTTTGGGCCTCTTTTATTTGAAGGTGTTTATTACGTAATGACGGGTGGTTTTTCTGTAGAAGTATTTTTGATTTCGCTTGCAGTGAGTGCTTTTACTGTAATTTTATTGTATGTTCATACTTTCTTGGACTATGATGGAGATGTAATTTCACATAAAAAAACACTTTGTATAAAAATTGGAGAACGCTTTGGAAAAATATGGGCGCTTAATATGTATTTGATTATTGCTACATTTGGTTATGTTATGCTTTTTGTTATGGCGGTACTAAACAACGAATATATATACTTGGTTCCATATTTAACAATTCCATTTGCTATATTTTTGTATATTTCTCTCAAAAGACATATTGTCGACAAAAATTATGTACCTAAGATTAGGTGGTGGAATTATCCGTTGGATAATTGGGGTGAAATAGAGGCAAACGGGACGGCACCTTTTTACTTCAATTTATTCAGTGCCAGAAATTTAGCGATGTGGTTTCAGTTATTAACTTGCATTGCCGTTATTTTATAATGTTTATTTGTAAAGTGTGTGCGCGCATAAAAAAAGGAACTTGAATTATCAAGTTCCTTTTTAGTTTTATCGAATAAAACTATTTTGCAATGCTAGCATCTTCAAGTAAGATAACTTGAATTTCTTCGCCACATTTTGCATCGTAGTGCCATCCTTTAGTGATAAGGCCTGTTGCCAAACCAACACCAGCACCTACTGGAGTACCGATAGCAACACCAGTACCTACTTTGTTTGGATCAGGAATGAACGCAAATCCAACACCGGCACCTGTACCAATACCAGCACCACCAACTGTGTACAATGCTAATTTACCAGCATTTACCCAAGCGCTTTCTTTCAATTCGTAATTTTTGTAGAAAGGTTTAGCGCTCAAGTCAACGGTTTGTCCGTTTGGTAATTGAACTTCGTACAATTCGCAATATACTCTAGCCCATTTGTTGAACCATTTTGGTTCAGTAATATCAAGAACTCTTGCATAGAATTTAGAGTTAGCAGGGATTAAAAGAGTACCTTCTTCAGTAACGATATCTGCTTCGTTATAGAATGTGAATACGTCACCAGCTTGGTGTTCTTTAGATTTGAATCTGTCATCAAAAGAAACTTCCAAAACGTTACCTTCTTTGATGATGTTTCTTTGGTTAGTAATTTGAACTTCATTGCATTCAGCTTTTTTAGTAACGTTTAAGTGTTCAACGCCCAACAAAGCTTCTTCGCCAAGGTATTCAGTTTTTACTAAACCTAATCTGTCTCTCAATTTAGCAAGCAATACAGCTGCTTCAGCTCTGTTCAAAGCATCTGTAGGTCTTAATTCACTTGCATCAGGGTAGTTTACGTACAAACCGTAAGACAAAGTTTTTGCATACGGGTATTTAGCCCAAGCCGGAACTAAGTCTGCATCTGTGAATTGTGAAATAATAGCCAAATCAGTTGCTTTTTCTTTTGTAATGTGGCTCATAACCGATTGAGCTTCGTCTCTCAACATAACTCTGTTTGGTTGGAATGTTCCGTTTGGATAACCATAAACCAAGCCTAATTGTTGAGAACGTAAAATGTTTTCGTAATCCGCATCTGTTGATTTAACATCAGAGAAGATGTTTTGGATAGTTACATCAAGATTGTCATTAGTTAAAACTTTCAACAAAGCGTTAACAAATTCAATACGAGTAACGTCTGCTTCAGGATTGAAGTTTGCTGAATCGTCAAGAGTCATGATATTGTCATCAACGATTGCGTTGATTTCACGACTTGCCCAGTAAGAATCCTTAACATCGGCGATGTCTGCGGCAAAAGATGGAGCAGCATTTAAAGCGATACCTAACGCTAAAGCTCCTAAAACCATTTTTTTCATGTTAAATTCCTCATGTTTACTAGTAAATCTTTTCCGTTTGTAGTATAACGTAGTCATAATATTTTGTAAAGTATTATACAAATTTTAATATTTACCCGAAAGAGAGGAAAAAATGGAATCCTATACCTTAACTAAAATCGTTGCTACATTAGGCCCCGCATCTGCTACGCCAGAAAAAATCAGAGAACTTTATGACGCTGGTGTTACGATGTTTAGAATTAATTCTTCGCATGAAACTACAGAAGTTCATGGGCGAAGTGTTGATATTATTCGAGAAGTTGAAAAAGAAAAAAATACGTTAATCCCGATATTATTGGATTTGCAAGGCCCAAAAATTAGGGTTGGGACTTTGGTTCAACCTATTGAGATTAAAAAAGGTGATAAGTTGAAATTCCAGCACGCAGCAGAAATGATAAATAATATTGTGCCGGTTGATTATAAAGGTATTGCACAAGACGTTAATATTGGAGAGAGGATTTTGATTGATGACGGAAAGATTCAATTCAAAGTTGTCGATATTGATGGTGCTGTTATTACAACCGAAGCATTGACTGACGGACTTCTAAAACAAAGAAAAGGAATTAATATTCCGGGATCTACTGGCAGTATAAATGTTTTAACCGCGAGAGATTTAGAATTTATTGATTTTGCGGTCGAAAAAGGTATTGACTATATCGGACTTTCATTTGTTCGAGAAGCCAGTGATGTTATACAGTTGCGAGAGTTGTTAAATTCGAAAAATAGCCAAGCAAAAATAATTTCCAAAATCGAAAAACCTCAAGCAGTTGTTAATATTGATAGGATTATTGATGTGTCGGATGGAATAATGGTTGCCAGAGGTGATTTGGGTATTGAAATTTCAACGGAACAAGTTCCGCTTGTGCAAAAAACAATTATTCGAAAAGCGAACATAAAAAGAAAAGTTGTAATCGTTGCAACTCAAATGCTTGAAAGTATGATTGAAAACCCTATTCCGACAAGAGCTGAAACTTCAGACGTTGCAAATGCAATTATTGACGGAACTGATGCAATAATGCTTTCCGGTGAAACTGCGGCTGGTCATTATCCGATTGAGTCTGTAAAAATGATGAAACAAATTGCTTATACGGTAGAACATTCTGCGTTTATAAAGAAAAATAAATACCCTAAAAAAATGGTAATTGAAGAAAAAAATACTCAAGCAATGGCAATTGGTATGGCAATTGCTGATATGACAAACAAAATGAATATAAAAGCAATTACCGCGCTTACTGGTAGCGGATTTACTCCGATTTTTATGTCTAAAGGTAGATTGAGTGCGCCTATTATTGCGTTATGTCCAGATAAAAATATTTGTCGTGCCATAAAATTATATAGAGGGGTTTTTCCTATTCCTACAAATTTTAATGAAAGTATGGATAGAAAATCTCTTGCAGATTTAGAGCGATTATTGCTAAAATACGGATTTAAGGAAAATGATGTTACGGTAATAACCGGTTCGTTACCAGATATAATGGTTGGTGGAACGAATTTTATTAAAATACATAAAATCGGTTCTGCAAGTTAATATAAAAATAAAGGCCCGTTGCAATTTGCAACGGGCCTTTATAATGTTTGCCCGAAAAATCTTTTTGCAATATAATGTATTTATGAAGAAGATTGTTTTAATATTTTTATTGTTTTATTCCTTGGTATTTCAGAGTAATGTTTTTGCGCAAGATTACTCTACTCAAAGCGATACGCTAAAACTTTATTATGCCGAAAACGATATTGATAATGCGTTTAATACTGCTTTGACAATCCCCGAAGAAGAGCGTAGTCCACAGGATTGGCTTTTGATTGGGAATATTTTGCATGATAAAGGTAAAAATGGCGAAGCAATTTTTATGTATAACAAAGCTTTGCAGTGTGATGCAAAATTTCATAAAGCGTATTACAATCTTGGGGTAATTTATTTGCAAGAAAACCGCCCAAATCTTGCCCTAGATAATTTTAACAAAATCAAAAAATTAAAAAAAGAAACTGCGTATGTTTATTATAATATGGGGTGCGCATATCTTCAATTAAAAGAATATAAAAAAGCGCGCAAAGAATTTTTAAATGCTATTGCATTAAAAAATACCGTTCCGGAATTCCATTACAACTTAGCTTATACTTATAAGCAATTGGGAAATGAAAAAAATGCAAATTTATATTTAAAATATTATAACGAATTGGAGTTGAACAGTATAAAATAGGTTTAGATTTTTTTAAACTCAATTTCGTACCCTAAAAGTTCACATATCTCGACCATTTCGTTATATTTTAGCGTTCCATTTATTAATTTAGAGGAGAGAGTTTGTTGATATACTTTTTTCTTGTTTGTTGAAAGCAACTCCGCAAGCCTGCTTATTGACAGGTTATTTTTCATCAAGAGTAATTTTACAATCTCACGCGCATCTTTAACTTCCATAATTTGATTATAGAAGAAATTTTGTAACTTTAAATGTTTAAACTTGACAGAATTTGGGTAATACAATATTATTAATGTAATAACATAAATTTTAATGTAAATTATGTTAAGAAAGGTAAATCATCGAGGATAAACATAGTTGAAAGGAAGTATTATGAGAAAAGACCAATTACACAGATTTAAAGACTTTACCAAGCCGAGCAGAGCGGATTTGCGAAAGTATGGTTTTACGCTTGCAGAAGTATTGATTACCCTAGCAATCGTCGGGGTAGTAGCGGCGATTACTATGCCGGCGTTGATTGCGAATATTCAAGAACGAGTAAAAACCGCTCGTATCCAGAATATTAAACAAAAATTCGGCAAAGCAACAGATAAGATGAAATCACTTTCAACCTTAGGTGGTTATGCAACAACAATGGATTTTGTAAAAGAACTACAAAAACACCTCAAAATTGCAAAAGTCTGCGATAACCAACACTTAACCGAATGTTGGCCGACTGAGAAAGTAATCCTTGATGACGAAGGCAAAGAGTGGGAAATCTCTAAAACCACAACCGGCAAACAATTAAAAATGACAAATGATGACACCCATGAATACGGTGACACAGTGGGTATCCTAACTGCTGACGGTACTGCGATGATATTAACCTACAATGCAAAATGTGATATTGACGAAGTTCCGGTGACTTGGTCAAACAATCAATCAAGTACATCCGGTTGTGTAGCTGCGGTATTCGACTGGAACGGAAGTAAAATGCCAAACCAACTATCCAATGATGTCATAACCTTCAACTCAGGCGGTTTAGGTTCTGCATGCGCTTTTGAAATCAATGGCAGTTGTTTTAAGGCACCACAAGCAGCAAACAAACCACTTACCTACGCAGAATGTGAAGCTAAAAAAGGAGACCTAGGAATAAGCTATTGTGTTTCTTATGATACAGATTATTGGGCAGGCGCAGTAGAAGTATGTGGTCATGTAGATAAAATGGCATCTATGGTAGATTTAGCGGCGATAGCCTCTGATATATATGGTACAATTGTTGGTGCATATGATGATGTATCTACTAGTACTGGGTATAACTCAACTATTGGAGCAAAATATGGTTTAGGAGATGCAAACTCGTCGTCCTTTACTGTTTGGTCTGATGAAGGAACATCAAGTGCCGCATACATACGTAATTTTAATTCTCATAGTACAAATGCTGATGATTATGAGGGTATTAGACGTTTTATGAATAGCGGCTTAGTGTTGTGTAAAGGTGATTAACTCGGTTATTTGATATGGATAAATAATTAATAGCGCGGATGTTCTGTAGTTACAGAACATCCGTGTTGTATACATCCCACTTAGTATGGTTGAGCGGTTATAAAGTAATTAATAAAATTTCATAATATAAATATGTTCTCGTAATTTTTTTATGTTTCTTTTATACTGCAGTTATCTACTAATTATAAAGGTAAAAAATGAAAATTGATGGAATAGGTGTGACGAAATCAAAATATAATTTTCGTGTTCATTTTAATGGATATGTTGCGAAAAATGTAAAGATTTATCTTGATACTTTAGCTAAAAAAAATAATTTGGGAATTTGTGATGAGTTTTTGAATCTCTTGGATGATAAGGCTAAGTTCTTACATAAGGAATCGGCTTTTTGCATTAATTCTAAATATCCTAATGATGAAAACTCTCTTAAATATTTGTATGGTTCCCCTGTGCCGGTAGGAGCAACATTGTCTGTTCATAATAAAAAGCTAAAAGAAACGGTTGATTTGTTTTCAATTGTTTCGTATCATCGTGATGGAACATCTACATATATAAATCCTGAAGAGTTATTAAATAAAATTCGTTCAATAAATCCTAAGTCGATAGAAGATACTTTGTTGTAAAAAGCAACTATGACGTTCAATGAATTAGAGTCAAGGTTTAGTTTTAGTAGTAAATGGGTTAAAAAATATTTTTCTAATATAGTTGACTATACAAATGAATCCACAGAAAAACTGCCTACTCAATATTTGAAGCTTTTAGAAAAATATACTGTAGAAAAACAAATTATTAACAATCAATTATAATCAATTGCTATCGTTCGTTATGGTCGGGAAATAATCGGGAAAATACAAAAAATACGAGTGGAGGGACTCGAACCCCCGACCTTTTCGTTCGTAGCGAAACGCTCTATCCAACTGGGCTACACTCGCATTTAATATTTTATTTAATTGTCAAATTTTATTTTGTGTCCTTTGGTTCGTAGCCAAACACTCTATCCAGCTGAGCTACGGGCGCTTATGTGCTAAAACCAAAATATTACATCCGGCTCATATACTTATACTATCAAAAATATTTTTTTTTTTCAAGTACATATTACAAGCAATATATTAATTGCTTTATATATTTATCTCTGGTGTGTTTTGTTATATCTTATCTTCTCACTTTATTTAATGTATCAAGTAATCCTTTATCAACATTTGATAAATAAATGTTTTCATTAAATTTGTCCGCAGATTTACAACATTTTTTAATGAATTTCAATGGATTAGAAAAATGTTTTTCAAAATATCCTTCATTTAATTGATCTAAAATTTGCCCTTGTGCGTCTTGAATATACGCTGTAAAACGGCCCAATTCTTCGCGTAAATCAATTACTACCGGATTGTTTTCTTGTGAATCTACAAGTTTTTTAAATTCATCAATGTGTTTTGTCTTTTTTAAAGTTAGAGCCAATCTATTTTTTACCGGTTCTGAAATATAAAGTGCACCAAAACTCTGTGAATTATTTCTATTTGAATAGTTGTTTACTTGCATAATTATTCTCCTTTTGGTTATATAACACCCCTAAAAATAGGTTTTGATACAATATTACGAAACATTTACAATGCGTTAAACATGACAAAATGGTATCTTTATAGTAATATCTCATTGTGTAGGTACTAATATAGAAAGGTCGTACATTATGTTGACAAAAAATTCATCAGTTAAAACAAGTTTTTCTGGTATTGATTTTAGCAAATACTCTTCAAAAACTTCAGAATTTGTAAAAGAATTGGCTATTAGAGCCAATAAACCCGGATATTTTTTAAATTGGGTTAATTTACCGCAAGAGCAATTAAAAAGAGTTGACGAACTATATGCGATGGTTGAAAGTTTTAAAAAACAAACCGGCAATTCAATGCTTAGTGTAATGGGTATCGGTGGTTCAAAACATACCGTTGAACACATGCTTGGTATCAATGGTTTAAACCTATGTTCTGAATCTGTACTCTTTTATTCTGATGTTGATTCAATTAGTTTTGAAAGATTTTTAACAAGACTAGGTCATGATGTTACATCTTCAAACTTTATGATTGCATCAAAATCCGGTTCAACTTTTGAGACAAAAGACGGATTTTTAAGAATTCAACAAATGTTGGTTGAGTCCTACATTTCAAAAGGTCAATCTAAAGAAGAAGCTATGAAATCTGCAAGCAAACACTTTATTGCCGTAACTGATTGTAATTCAGAAAAAAGTGAATTAAGAAGAACTTCTATTGAAAATGGCTGGATTGGCGATTTGTTTATTCACGATGATGTGGGCGGAAGATTCTCTGCTTTTGATGATCACGCATTATTCACGCTTATTTGGGCTGGCATGAAAAAAGAAGACATGATTGCGATGTTAACTTCTGCTCAAGAAATTTCTGTTGAAGCTCTTTCTGAAAACTTAGAAATTAACGAATCTTTAAAACAAGGTATTTTCTGGGCTGAAGCCGCTATGAACGGTATTGCACCTTCTGTACATCAATACATGGGTTCAATGTTTGAAAATACAGTTTACTGGCACGCACAAATGCAAAATGAATCGGTTAAAGACACTTTGAAACAAGTTGCAAAAGTTCCGGATGCAATGCATCATAGTGCTGAAGCACATTTCAATCCGGCAAATAAACTTGTATTCGCGTTAACTGTTCCGGTTGACAATGGTGTTTGTTCTGAAAATGCTGAAGCATACATCGGCGCATTATCAAAATCTTATGAAATTACCGGTGCAACTTTTGTTGAAAGAGTTGAAACTTCATCGTTAGGTTTGACTCCGCAAGCTGCAGGTGCAATGTCTATGTTAAGAGCATACGCAACAATCTATCAAGAAATTGTTACGGCTGTTATGACTGGCAAAGCGTTACCTGAAGTTTTGGATAGTGTACTTCAACCACACGTAGAATTTTATAAAAAGAACTTAAAAGGTGGGGTTGTAGTTCCTGGTAGAATTTCATAAAGAAAATAATTGTCTATAAAGAAGCGGCGGAAGAATTTTCTTCCGCCGCTTTCTTATGAAATCTAATATTGAAAATATCTGTCAAAATCTATATCGTCAAAACAACATAACAATTTATAAACTTCATCATTTTCATCCAAGCGTTGAAAACTATAATTATCAAATTTCCAGTATTTCGGATTTATTCCTTTTACTCTAACTATGCCGGAGTCTTTAAGTATTGTTAGCTTCTTCTTAATGATTTCTACCGGTAAATCAACCATTTTTGCCAACTCAACCGCGGTTACGCCGTCTTCGCACTCGCATTTTTCGGGAGTCATGAACATTAATTCAAGCCCGACTTTTTTTAAATCTTTGTCATCTATTTCTGATTCGTAATCGTACATATTACAATAATACCCACTTTAAAAATTTTTAAATCATTTTTTTATAGGATTAATTCAAAACATAATGTTTCGATTACAATATTTGCGTGTACACCTAAAAGAGTTTGCTTTCTTGCATTTTCTACCTTTTTAAAATCAAGTATTAATTTCTCTTGTAAAAGTCTGTTTTGAGAATTAGCTTTAATTGCATAAGAAATGTAATTTTCAAACTCTTGTAAAACCAGTAAAATATCATTATTTTTGGTAAGTTCATAAAGTTTGTCATTAAATTCTAAAACTTGGTTTCTCTCAAGTAAAAAATAATCATTTACTGTATCTTGTACCATCGAGAAACTACGGTTTTCCTCTTGTATAGAAGGTACAAAAAAGCATTGCGCTCTTGATGCTATTGTTGCGATAACTTCTGATTTATCTTTAGTTAAAAAGAAGAAAGTAGTATTTTTAGGAGGCTCTTCAAAAGTTTTAAGCAAAGCATTTGCAGTTACCGTTGGAAAAACTTTTTGATTAAGTCCGGCAAGATTTTTTTCTTCATCTCTGTCGCAAAAAATCATTACTCTGTGATAATCAGAAGTTATTGCGAGCGAATCTCTAATCGTTTTTGCTTGAGCGGCGGAGATTATTGTTTTTGCGGTATCTGAAGAGTCTTTATTGTCTGATTTTGAAACGGTAATAACTGCCGGATGTTTATTATCTCTTATCCAACGGCAATTTAGACATTCGCAATTTTCTGATTTATCCGCAGAACAATTTAAGAGCCTCGCAATTTCAAGGGCAATATCATATTGCGCTTGAATATCATTACCGTAAAAAAGTATGCAATGCGCAATATTGCGATTTTCATTTGCAATGCCGTTAATAAAATATTTCATCAAAAAAGGATACTTATCTGATAAATGCATTCATAACCTCATCTTCTATACTAGCCGCTTGGCCCGCCTTTATTCGAAATTCAGCTTGAGTAAGTTGTTTTTTTAGTTTTACTAAATCCTTTAAAGTTGTATCTTTCATTTTTTTTAAGGTACATTGCACTACGTACTCATGTTTGCCTATAAGTTTTGATAGTTCAAAACTGGAAAGCTGTTTCGATTTCGCTTTTAAAATAATCCATCTTCTAGCCATTGTGTGAAGAAATGCAAGAATTTCAAGTGGTGATTTTTTATCCAAAAGTTTTTTGTATTCTAAAAGCGCTTTATCTTTTTCCCCTAGCAATAAAAAATCTGCAAATGTAAATGTATCTTCATTAGAAATACAGATTTCTTTGACCATAGCGGTTGTTACAACGTCCTTTGGATATGCAAATAGCTTTAATTTGTCGAGTTCTGCATCAATTTCTCGCAAATTATTCCCTATTTGCTCAATTAACGTGATTTGCGCATCTTTATCTATTTTTAAACCTTTTGACTTAGCAAATTTAGTAACCCATTCGCAAAGTTCAGCGGTTCGAAAAGTAGGTATAGTATTAATTTCTTTTGAATTATATTCTTTAAGGGTTTTAAATAATTTCTTACGACTATCAATCTTTTTGTCACTGTCTTTAGGGATTTTAGCAACAAAAACAACATCTAAATTTTCTGTATTTTCTTCGAGTGCAGAAATAATTTGTTTCATTTCTTTATCTTCAAAAGTTTTTGAAAAATAATCAAGGCAATTGATTACAATAAGCATTTTACCAAACATTAAGGGCTGAGTTCTTAAAATTGCAATTAATTCCGCAAAATTGGGCGAATTATAAGTTTTAAAACTCATTTCAATAAAATTCTTATCGAGACCTTTTTTAAGTTTCTCAATTTCTTTATCAATAAGATAGTCTTCATCGCCGTAGAAAAAATAAATCATACTTAATTATTAACACAAATGAAAAATTTTTAAAAGTTGTGGTTTTATAACATAAATGACAAAATAATGATAAAATGATATAATAGCGGTAAAGTTTTATAAGTTATCAAAAGGAATAGTAATGGAAACAGTAACAAAACCCAAAATAACACCAAACGAAAAACAACAAGAAGCAATCAATATTCTAAAAGGGCAAGTAATGCTTTTAGCCGGTCCCGGCACAGGCAAAACATTTACTGTTATTAATCGTATTGAAAAAATGCTTAATGAAGGAATCACTCCGAGTTCAATTTTATGCTTAACGTTTTCTGATGCAGCCGCCGGAGAAATGAAGCAACGATTAATAAGCAAAATGGGTGTTATTGCATCTGCTGTGCGAGTTTACACATATCATTCCTTTTGTCACGATATAATAAAAAGTTTTCCTACTCAATTTTCATTAGGTATAAATGTCAAATTAATTAATGACACTGAAAAAATTGCAATTATGAAAGAATGTATTGATGATGCAAATCTGGAACATTTTGTTGCCCAACGCGGAGATAAATATTTCCATACAAAAAACTTTATTACATATATTGAAAAACTAAAATTAAAACGCACAAACAAAGATGAATATTTGAGTTGTATCGAATCAAATCCTTCTTTAATGCCAAGATTAAGAGAATTGGAAGCAGAAATTTATGAACGAGAAAAAGCCGGAAACACGAAAAACAAAGGCCGATATGACGAAATTGAAAAAATCAAAATCAATATCGAAAAAGCCAAAGAATTATGGTTATTATATGAACTTTACTCTAACAAAATGATAGACAAAAATTTGATTGACTTTTCAGACATGATTAATTTTGTTCTTACCGCATTTGAAGAGGATAGCGCATTTTTAGCCGAAGTTTCAAATCAATACAAGTATTTTTTGGTTGATGAATATCAAGACACAAATGATTTGCAAAATAATATTATTTTTAACCTACTAAACGGCAATAATGAAAAAAATATTTTTGTAGTAGGGGATGATGATCAAATAATTTATGGATTTCAAGGTGCAAAATCGGATAATATTGAAAATTTCCTCACACATTATCCAAATACAAAAGTAATTTGTTTGGAAGAAAATAACCGTTCTACTCAATCAATTTTGGATTTTAGTTATGAAGTTATAAAACAAGATTTAGAAAGATTGGAGAATAATGAAAAATTTTCAAAATATAATATTTGCAAAAGATTAACTGCTAAAAATCCAAAAATAACCGTTCAAGATAAAAAAATCAAAAGAATACAGTTCGGTAATAGCCTTCAAGAGTTTAATTACATAGTTGAAGACATAAAAAATATTGTAAATTCGGATATTTGTCCTAAGAAAAATCAAGAGGAAAAAGATTTATCTCAAATTGCTATAATTTCGAAAAAACGTTCTGAGTTGCAAACATTTGCAGAACTATTAAAGGGTAAAAATATTCCGTATCAACTTGATGAAGGAAAAAGTATTTTTGCAATACGTTCATCTATTCTAATCTATTTTTACATAAAGGCTCTTAATAATCATCTATTAGCCAGTGACAAGTTATTTGGGCTAATGATTTCTGAACCGTTCAAAATAGATTTGGAAGATTACAATAAAATATTGAACGAACAAAGGATTGCTCGTAAAAATGCGCCAACGGATTTTATTTCATTAATGAAAACATTGCAAAATTGGAAAAATCCACAAAAAATTCAAGAGTTTTTACAGACATTTGAAAACTTGAAAACATATTCAAATACAAATACTTTAAGAAATACGATTGTAGAAATTATAAATCGAACAGGTATTTTAGAATATTTTTGCAAAACAGAAAACAACCGTCACGAAAATCTCATGGGTATTAAAAAATTCATAGATGAAGCTTCCAATTTTTCTGATGTTGATACTACAATAACTCTTTCTGATTTTGTCCAATACCTTGACGAATGTTTATTAAATGAAATAGATATCAATGTTGATAAAAACAATACAATTCAAAATGCAATACAATTAACTACTTATCATGGTTCTAAAGGGCGTGAATTTGAACATGTATATTTGCCAAATTTAATTTCTAAAAACTGGGAAGATTTTAGAATGCCTGGAGAATATAATTTAATTACCGATAATACATTAACAAAAGAGGAGCAATCACGCATTAAAGATAGTGAATTATTAAAGCTTCTTTTTGTTGGTATCACAAGGGCAAAACATAGCTTGATGTTGTCTTTCGCAGATATGGATAACGGCAAACCGCTTCAGATAACAAAATATCTGTCCGCGTTTACAAACTATGATTTTGATAATAAGCAAATACAATACAATGAAGAAGATTTTACAAAAGAATTTTTCCGCAGTATATCGAGAGATGTTTTTGATAACCAAAAAGCATTTAGGAGTGAAATTGAGCAACGCGTAAAACAAATTGTTCTTTCACCAAGTCGTCTTAACGACTATCTTGATTGCCCAAGAAAATTTTTCTACGTAAAAGTTTTAAACATTGATGTAGAAGAAGCAGATTGGGATTATGCAAATTACGGTTCGCTTATGCACTTAATACTTGAAAATGCCGTAAAAATAGCCAAACAAACATCTGTTTATCCTAATTTAGAAAATATGCTTGATGAATTTCGCAAAGGGCTTGATAATATAAGATTTACTTCTCTTGCTATGAAAGAAAAATTTGAAAAACTTGGTGAAAATGCACTAAGAAATTATTATCCGATATTTATCCAAACTCCTCCGGAAAATATAATCGATACAGAATATTCATTCGATGGCGTTAGTATTGATGAGCACTTTATTACCGGTAAAATCGACCGAATTGAGGTAAATAAGGATGGAACATACGAACTTTATGATTACAAAACCGGTCAACCGGTTAGTGAAAAACAAGTTGCTATCGGGGGTACAAAAGAAAATTACTATAATCAATTATGTTTTTACAAATACGCATTTGAAAAAGCTACCGGTAACAAAGTTTCAAGAGTCGGACTGATTTATGTCGAAAATCCGGGTAAAAATGTTTATAAAAAACTTGATAATATAGAAATTGAGGATATAAAAATCTTAATTAACGAAACATACAATAAAATTAACAATTTTGAATTTAACCCAATTAAAGAGGATACACAAGGAAAATGTAAATATTGCGCATATAAACAACTTTGCAAGCTTGATATTTTGTAACATTTTTTGTCACAATTGTAAAAAATAACCATTTAAATAACAACAAATAATTTGTTTGCGTTATTGTATGTACAGTTATCACATACATTTACTCTTGAGAAGGAAATAAAAATGGAAATTAGAAAAATTCAAAACACCCAAACATCTTTTACCGCGTTACGTTTAGGGGGTGATTTGTCTAGTGAAGTTCAATACGCAATTACAAAGTCTCGTGCTTTCCAAAAATTTGGACAAAAATATGATGCCTATATTGGAGGTGCATTACTACAATCTACAAGTGGCCATATGCCGCATCCAGCTTTAATGATTTCTGATATTCGTCCGACAAATCCATTTACAAAGCTAATTAATTATTTTAGAAATAAAGGTCATAAACCAGATAATTTCATATATTTTAGTACTCGTGGATATGAGGAAAGTGATTTAATTAATAAAATTAACAAAGTTTCCGAAAATCATTTGCTAAAGAAATTAGAAGTATAAAACGAGGTTAAAACCTCGTTTTTTTTAAAAAAGCGTTGTTTTCTTTTAAATTTTGGGTATGATATAATTATAAAGAGAAAACGGTAAAATTATGAAGTCACTAAAAGAAATTTCAATTGAATCAAAAATTTTACGCAGATTGGAACAACATCCGCTTTGTTTGGAGTTGGTCAACTACCTATTTGCAGATGAAGAGTTGCAAGAAATGCAAGAATATGCAAACAATGTTTCAATCAAACGCCTTGGATTTAATGACCATGGGCCGGTTCACATGCGCCAAGTTGCGGGTAATTCAATAAAAATGTTAAACATTTTGCGTGATTGCGGCATAAAAACATCACTTGAAGAAGAGGAAATCGGAACTTTTGATGACAGCATGTGTGCGGTTATTATCGCAAGTTTAATGCACGATTTAGGCATGATGATTGGTCGTCAAGGACACGAAGAAATGTCCGCAATTCTTGCTCAGCCAATTATTGATAGAGTGTTAAAACACATTTTACCTAATGATTTAAAACGACGCGTTATTATCAAATCGTTAGCCACAGAAGCAATAGTTGGCCACATGTCATCACGCAAAATTCACTCGATAGAAGCCGGAATTATTCTTATTGCAGACGGCTGCGACATGACAAAAGGACGTGCTCGTATTCCTATGGCAATCAATACAACTCCACGTGTTGGTGATATTCATAAATATTCAGCTAACGCAATCAAACGTATTGGAATTCATCATGGACAACGAAAACCAATTAAAATAGATATCGAAATGTCTGGTGACGTCGGTTTCTTCCAAATTGAAGAAGTATTATTGACAAAAATAGATTCAAGTCCGGCAAAGCAGTTTGTTGAATTATATGCAGGTGTTGAAGGCGAAGAAAGAAAATGTTACTTGTAAAAAAAACGGAGAAATAATGAGAGAGGAATTACTTAATATAATCGAAAAAAACAGCAGAATTGACTTAAAAGAACTTGCTGCAATGTTAAATGTCAGCGAAGTTGATATCGTTAACGAACTTGAATATTTAGAAAAAGAAGGAATTATTTGCGGTTACCATACCTTAATTGACTGGGAAAAAACATCAAAAGAAAAGGTACACGCATTGATTGAAGTTCGTGTAACACCACAAAGAGGGCGCGGTTTTGATAATTTGGCTGAAAGAATATATAATTATCCCGAAGTTAACTCTGTTTACCTTATTTCAGGTGGATTTGATTTGTTAGTAACATTAGAAGAAGATTCTCTGAAAGATATTGCACGATTTGTTTCGGAAAAATTATCGACAATGGATAGCATTTTAAGCACTTCAACACATTTTATTTTAAAAAAATATAAGGATCACGGCACTGTTTTAACAAAAAAAGAAGAAGATAAAAGAGAGGTTATAACTCCGTGAAAAAATTTTTAGCAAAAAGTGTTGTAGATATAAAACCCTCTGGTATAAGAAAGTTTTTTGATATTGTAAGTGAAATGAAGGATGCGATTTCACTTGGTGTTGGAGAACCGGACTTTGATACTCCTTGGCATATTAGAGAAGAGGGGATTTATTCTCTTGAAAAAGGGCGCACTTTTTACACATCTAATGCAGGTTTGAAAGATTTAAAAATCGAAATAAGTAACTACATTAAACGTACACAAAATGTATTATACAACCCAAATGATGAAATTTTAGTTACTGTAGGTGGTTCTGAGGCGATTGATATAGGTTTTCGAGCATTGTTAAACCCAGACGATGAAGTTCTTATCCCGCAGCCTAGTTATGTTTCTTATGAGCCTTGTGCGGTTCTTGCGGGAGGAAAGCCGGTCATTATAAATTTAAAAGCTGAAAATGAATTTCGTTTAACCGCAGATGAATTACGTAATGCAATAACTCCAAAAACAAAAATACTTGTTTTGCCGTTTCCTAACAACCCAACCGGTTCGATTATGGAACGCAAAGATTTAGAAGAAATCGCAAAAGTGGTTATTGAAAAAGATATTCTCGTGATGTCTGATGAAATATATGCCGCTCTAACCTACAAAAATAAACACGTTTCAATCGTTGAAATTGAAGGTATGAAAGAGCGCACAATTTTAATTAATGGATTTTCAAAAGCTTATGCAATGACTGGATGGCGCTTAGGATATGCTTGTGGCCCCAAAGAAATAATCCAACAAATGACAAAAATTCATCAATTCGCGATTATGTGTGCGCCTACAACAAGTCAATATGCGGCAATTGAGGCTCTTAAAAACGGTGATAATGATGTTGAAGAAATGAAAACATCATACAATCAAAGACGACGTTATTTATTGCATAGGTTTAAAGAAATGGGCTTAGAATGTTTTGAACCTTTTGGCGCATTTTATGTATTTCCTTGTATTAAAGAATTCGGGATGACAAGTGAAGAATTTGCAACAAAATTTTTAACCGAAGAAAAAGTAGCAACCGTTCCGGGTACTGCATTTGGGCAAAGCGGTGAAGGCTATTTAAGAATATCTTATGCTTACTCACTCGATACTCTAAAAATTGCGATGGAAAAGTTAGAACATTTTATCAAAAAATTGCGTCAAAACAAAGATAACTAATTATATATTAAAACTTTTTCTTGAGCCTTCTTCGTGATACAAACCACCACCGCAAATCGTTTCAACTACTTTTAGTACAAATTCACGTGGGGCGTCAACTTGGTTTAGGTAAAATTCACGGTTTGGTAAGTGTTTTATTTTCATGATGGAATTTTGATTTTGTTCTGCCGGAACGTATAAGGACGCGACTTCATTATCAAGAAGTCTAACCATTTCTTCATCATGGTTTTTAACACCGTGCATAATCTCATTGTAATTACCTTTAATTGCCATAATTCTACCGGCAAAAAGATGCAAGTTTTTTTCACGATACAATGCTTGAGGCTGATGATTACAACGAGTTGTAAAACTCATTTTATGCCATAATATATTAACCACTACAACCGTTTTTTGTACATCAGTATCTACATATATATTCTGAGTTGTAATTCCTCTGGAAGAAAACGATTCTTTCAAGGTTTCAACCACCGCTTGCAAATTATCAATCATGCCTAAAAATATTTCGTTTGTATTGATATTTGCATGCTGATAATCCAAAAACTGTTTGTACATGTGCGTCGATACCAAACCTATACGCTCTTGTATTAATGCGTTTCTGGCTGATGTTTCAGAATTATCAAAACTTTCGTAGTTATTTAACAATTTCGCATCCTTTATTTTCTATCATATTTTACTAATAAACATGAACTACTGTAAAGATTATATTATTTTTTTTTACATTTTGGAATAGTTATAAAGATTTATTTATTTTTTATAAAAGTTGAAGGCGGTGCCAGACCGGCACCGCCTTCACATAATTTAAAAAACTACTGCGCGATTGAATCTGAAATAACTTGCATTTCATCTAAAGATGCATAAACCGCATGGCAACCACAATCAACATACAAAATTTGACCGGTTGTACCAGATGATAAATCGGATGCTAAATACAATCCGGCTTTACCAACATCTTCTAATGAAACATTACGTTTTAACGGAGCTTTAACAACCGCAGCTTTTAACATCTTGTCAAAACCAGAAATACCTTTTGCTGCAAGAGTTTTAACCGCACCGGCAGAAATACAATTTACACGTACACCTTTTTCTCCAAGATCAGCAGCCAAATATCTCATTGATG
This sequence comes from Candidatus Gastranaerophilaceae bacterium, assembly GCA_045538535.1. GTDB lineage: Bacteria > Cyanobacteriota > Vampirovibrionia > Gastranaerophilales > Gastranaerophilaceae > RUG14219. Next base: position 55,914 of record JAZSRN010000045.1, read on the forward strand.
CTTCTAGTGCAGCCTTTGCAACACCCATAATATTATAATTTGCAACTACATACTCAGAACCTAAATATGTCAAAGCAAAGATTGAACCACCTTCGTTCATAATAGGTTCTGCATGGCGACACATTGAAACTAATGAATAAGAACTTACACCCATCGCCAAATCCCAACCGGCGTGCGAAGTATCAATAAATCTTCCTTGTAAATCTTCTTTTGCCGCAAATGCAACTGCGTGAACAACAAAATCCAATTTTCCATAGATTTTTTCGCACTCTTCAAATACAGCTTTAACTTCATCTTCTTTGGTAACATCACAACTCATAATAAGTTTTGAATTCATACCTTCTGCCAAAGGGCGTACGCGTTTTTCCATAACTTCACCGGCATAAGTGAACGCAATATCTGCACCTGCCTCAAATAATTGTTTAGCAATTGCATAAGCAATACCGTGTGTGTTAGAAACACCAAAAATAATCCCTTTTTTACCTTCCATTAATTTCATATTATTCTCCCTCTTATTTTAATCTAGATACAAATTAATTTTATCAAAAATATATTTTTTACGCAAATTATTTCCTCAAATGTAAATATTAACAATTGTAACGAAACTTAAACATACTGAAATCAAGGCTTTTCGAAATTTTTTATACATATAAGAGAGTATAACAGGAGAGCTTTGCATTGACTATTAACAATGTCAACAGTATGAATAAAGCCGATTTGGTCAAACTAGCATTGGCCAAAAAGAATGGTGGAAACGTACAAAACGCAAAACCACTTCATTTAACGATGCAAGGTTCTATTTTTTCTGCACCGACACTTCAAAAACCTCAGAACGTTATAAGTCAAAACGTTAACAAATCAATTACTGATTTAAGCCAAAATAAAGGTTTAGTAAAAAACGATTCTAAATCCACGACTAGTCCAGCGCCTACGTCGGTATCATCTGGCAAAGCCGCAGCTAATGAAGGTGATGCATTAAATGATAAACTTCAGAATATAAATACTCAAACCAACAAAAATAACCAACTTGTAACAAAGTTTGATAAAGATTCTCAAAAACTTCAAAAACAACTAAAAAAAGACGATAGCACTTTTAAAAAACAAATGCAGAAAGAGCAAAAAACATTTACTCTTTCGCAAAAACAAATAACTGCTGCTGCCGGCGAAATCGAAAAAAATGATGCTGAATTGCTAACACTTCATTCTGAACTCGAAACCTTAACTGCTGGTGATAACACAGGTGTAGGTTCAACAAGTGCATTTTCTTTGAAGTTGGGTTCAGCAGTGCAAGAAGAACCAAGCTCAAACCCTAATGCTGATAGAATTAAAGATTTACAAACAAGAATCAATTCAAAAAATACACTTAGTCAAACCTACGGTAATCAAATAATTACCCTACAAAAAACCTCATCTCGTTCAATGGCAAAAATGGACAAAATGAGCAAACAGCATATTAAGACACAGACCTTAACCAGTAAAAATATTCAAAACAACCAAGAACAAACAAGTGGAGTTATCAAAGCTGCTGAAAAAGCAGACCAAATTGCACAATTAGTTCAAATGACGGGGCAAACACTTGATATGGCTGGTAAAGGTCTTGTTGCATTGGGCTCAGTAATGGTAACTGGTGGTCAAGCTTTAATTGCTGCCGGTTCTATTATGCAAAAAGTCGGTAAAGTTAGTATGATGGTTGGTCAATACGGATCTTGTGCCGCAAACTTAACAAAAACTGCGGCCTTCGCCGCTGAAGGTAACTTGAAAGGTGCATTAATGAGTGCTGCATCTGCAATTCAATCCGGTGCGGCGGCAGCAAAATCAACTAAAAACCTCAAGGGTGATCTTAAAGCCATAAATGCTGAAGCCCAAAATGCCACCGCAAAAGTTGATGCATTGAAAGAAGCTAAAGCTGAAGTAAAAGCTAATGGTGCAATTGATGGAATGAGCAAAAAACAATCGACAAAAGCTATGCAAGCAGAAATTCTTGAAGGTAAATCCGCTGCAGAAGCAAGAACTAATGTAACAGCAGATTTCCAAGCCGAACAAGCAAAAGTCGATAGTACAATGACTGAAGCATTGGAGGCAAAAGGTAAAACGATAAAAAATGCTGATAAATTCCAGAAAAAAGTAAACAAGCAAGCTGCTAAAAATGTTGCCTCAGGTGCTAAAGAAAATGTTTCAAACTATGGACAAGCCGCGACAAAAACCGCCAGCAAAACAAAAGGTGGATTTATGGATAAATTGAATAAATTTGCAGGAGGTTTGACAGCATTAGCATCACAATTGCCAGATTCAACTCCAACCTCAAACCAAGGTTCCGGTTTTGTTTATAGACACAAACTTAGCCCTCAAGCACAAAGAATTATTCAACAAAACCAAAATAGAAGGGCTGCTTTAAGAGCTAGAGGTTTCTAATATATTACCTTCGTTTAATGTAAAAAAGACACGGAATATAATTAAACCGTGTCTTTTGTTCTATATGTCGTGTTTATCTAATTATTTGCGAATCTTGTAATAGCATATTCAAGTATAACAATCTGTCTGCAGTAGTTTGATCAAGGTCAACAAACATTGCACCTGCTTTGACATCGTTGGCTGTAACAACTTTGACGTTTGCAGAAATATCTAAATCTGCACATTTGATATTTACAGGAACAACATCACCTACTTTTAAGTTGTTATTATGATTTACTGCTATACCACCTCTGGAAATATCAACCAGTGATGAAATTTTGTCATTTTGAACCAATACAATTGGTTGATTACTTTCTGTCACTGAGAATCTCATATATTGACGCTTATCAATTGATTGCATGTTTTCTTCAACAACACGTTGTCTGATATTTTTTCTTAATTCATCATTTGCCGCACTGTCATCTCTAGCCGGTTGAGTTGGCTCGGTTGGTTGAGTTGGCTCAGTCGGTTGAGTTGGCTCAGTCGGTTGAGTAGGCTCAGTTGGTTGTGTTGGCTCAGTTGGTTGAGTAGGCTCAGTTGGTTGAGTTGGCTCAGTTGGTTGAGTTGGCTCGGTCGGTTGAGTTGGCTCAGTTGGTTGAGTTGGCTCGGTTGGTTGAGTTGGCTCAGTCGGGTGAGTTGGCTCGGTCGGTTGAGTTGGTTCAGTTGGTTTAGTTGGCTCAGTTGGTTGATTTGGCTCGGTCGGTTGAGTTGGCTCTTTAGTTGGTTCAGGAACTACTAAATCGTCACCATTTTCTTTTTCTTTATCAAATTCATCATCTTCACGTTGACCACTACCAGAAATAGTACCGTCAATCGCATCTTCTTCTTTTTCACCTTTATTTGGGTCGTAACCATAATAGTAATTACGTTCTACCGGATCTCTGTCAATACTTGTTACATCTTCCGGTCTAACGGCTCTACCTCTGATTGATACCGGAATTCCTTCATTTGTATTTGTTAAAGGATTAGTTGTATCATCAGGAGTAACTTGAGACAATCCCGGCATTCTGTGTTTACCCATATTGAAATAATATCCTCCAATATAAGCATTATCCGCCGTTACAGTAACATCTTGAACTGCAGCGTGACTAGGATTACCTTTACCATTCAAAGTTCCGTTTTTAACAACTAACGTAGAATCAGATGGATTTTTCGGATCTTGTACAGTACCTAAATCAAGAACTTTTAAATTAGCTTTTTCAGGTGCAATATCTTTATAATCTCCATAGTAATCTCCAGTTTTTGCATATTTAGAAGGAGCTCCACCAAGATTATCTATATACAAGTTTGTACCTCTATCAACAACATTTACTTCTTTTTTAGCGGTAATATCTCTGATATAGGTATCTCCTGAAAATTCAGCATTAACACTACCTTCTCTTGAAGCAATAGTACAAACATTTGTATCTACTTTTTCTTTATTAGCTTTATCAAGACCTTTGACATTAATATCTTTAATAGCTAACATATCTACGCCATATTTTGAATTGTTTTTGTAATCAAGAACGTGCTTTCCGTCCTTATCGTCATAAGCTATTTGAACATCAGCATCTGTTTGAAGGAACGTTAATGCATTGTCCTCTTCTCCAATGTTTCCGCTCGAGATAATTGAAATACCTTTACCTTCAACATTTGCTTTTGTTTTATTTGATGAAGCATTAATAATGTCATAAGCCTTTGAACCTTTTTTGGTTGAATCAGCAAGAAGAATAGCTCTTCCATCCGCATTAATTCTATCAACTCTCATGTCTGATTCTAAACTTGCAACATTAATTACTAAATCATTAGCTTTATTGTTTTTTGTGGTTTGTGCATTTATAGTTCCATCAACATTGAAATTTATTGATTTTGTTAAATCTCTACCATCAGGCCCTACACCGGTACAAATTCCACCATCACAAGGGCCAATTTCTTGACCGATAGTGCCGTCAATTGCATTTGCTTTCAAATTACCTTTTGCACGAATTAAAGTTTTTGCAACGCCGTAATTCAATAAACTTGCATCTTCAAGATTAAATTCAGCATCTGCTGAAGATGAAATATAATAATTGTTATCAGAATCATCACCTATAACAACGTTACCTTTTTTACTGTTAACAACGATTCCGTTAGAAGCGGTTGTGCCTTTTACATTAACTCCGCCAACCGAATTATTATTAATTGTCAATAATCCGTTATAATTTTCTACGCGGGCAGTACTTTCAAGATTAATACCTTTAGCACCCGTATTGTTAATTGTCATTGTATTGCCGACATTAGCAACTTTTCCGGTAACATTGATACCTTTAGCACCGGTATTTTCAATTAAAACTGTACCATTATTAGCTGCATTTGACTTTGGATTACTACCATTAAGTATCAAACCGTCAATTGCAATGCCTTCTCTACCGGTATTATCAACATGCACCGCACCGGTACTTTCAACAATAGCATCCTTAGATACTACAACACCTTTACCAGTGTTTTTAATTCCTAAAGTATTACCGGTATTTTTAAGTTTACCGTTTATATTAACAAAGCCAGCTTTGTTATTAATTGTTAAATTTTCACCATTATTAGTAACAGTACCGTTAACAAGAACTCCTTTTTCGCCAGAATTCGAAATAATAGTGTTACCATCGCGGTTTGAGATATTGGCCGAAACATCAACACCTTTGTAACCGGAGTTGTTAATTTTGATATCACCTTTACCATAATTAGTCATATCAGCAGCAATTTTAGTCCCGCCATATTCACCATAAGATTTTATTGAAATATTTCCGTTTTCTGAAACAAAGGAATTTGCGGCATTCATATTGCTAGTATTTACAATTGATTCAAACAATCTTTGTGCTTGTATATGCGAAGTTATAGGAGTTGCATCATTAACCCCAGCAAGTACGCCTGCACCTTGATTTATAATAACATCGGCTGCTTGAATATCAATATTGTTTCTTGCAATAACTTTACCGTCAATTTTTACGGTTCCGGTACCTTGTGTCATCACCGGAGTTTGAGATTGGAATAATTGCGCGGTATTTCTCCAATCCCCTTTGTATTTATTGTAAGTGTCTTGATCCGGAGTTAAAACCGTCAACGAGCCTACATTGAGCACACCCGAAGCACCTACAACCATACCATTAGGTGAAATAAAAATTGCTTCACCGTTATAAAAATTACCGTCTCTCATTGAATTTACAAGACCGTTAATATTAATTGTATTGTCAACGAGGTTTACGAATTTAGCAACATTTTGTTCACCATATTTAAAAATTAAATTTGCAATATCACCTTCACTCAAATTAAAATTTTGATATTTACGGAACCCAACGTTACCGTTTATAGCTGAAGGATCGATATTATAAATATTTCCATCAGGTCTAACACCTGTGATATCTGTTGCAAAAGACTTCATCTGAGGAGTCGTATGCATCATAAAGCATAATGTCAATACAGAAGCTACCACGCATCTTTTAGCTGATTTTGACTGTGCCATTTGTTTAATTCCTTTCAAATTTATTTGTAAATTAATATATATTCCCTAATCAACAGCTCTATTTTAGCAAGAGAGAGCCATTTTTTCTATTTCTGCCACGATTTTATTACGTTTCTTTACGATTTTGACAAACATAAAATCATGGGTTGTTTAATAAACAACCCTAAATAATTTTTGTTGCCATTATGTAAATAATTGTAAACTATAAATGAAGGGATTTTTCACTTTCTATTTTTGATAATCCAATATATGAAACATAAAAAACAACCAGTAATGATATCATTTCAAATAATGGCGGGAAATTTATAATCTTGTAGAATAAACACGCCAAAATCCCGAACGGAATAAATGCCAATATCATTCTAGCCATAACCTTTGTCGGAAAGATTAATCGTAATCCCGGAATCACAATTATCGTACTCAATAAAAAGTATAAGAAATTTGCACTTAATGTTGCAATACCCGCACCAATAAGGCCCATTTTTGGTATTAATAATATGTTCATACCGATACCGAAAACTCCGGAAATTAATTTTATTGAAAAATCTATATATGTTTTGTTTGCAAGATGGTATTGCAAAGTAGTATAATCTGTCATTGCAAGGAAAAATGTACCAAAACCAAAATACGGAATTAATTTATAAGCAATATAGAAATTTTCATTTGACGAAAGCATTTTTACAAAATCAACACTATATAACGAGATAATCGTAATAATTGGAAGTCCTACCAATATATAATATCCTGCAAAACGAGAAATAATCGGGCGTACATCTATTTTTGCCTCGTACATATTAATAATACGTGGTATTGCAGCAACCGTAATTATTGAAAAAATTGTCATCAATAACGGTAACGTTAAACCATACGCAACCCCAACAATACCAACATCTGAAAAACCGTTTATTGAATTCATAATAAATTTATTACTTTGATTAATTATCCAAGTACTCAATGATGTTGCAGCAATCGGAATACCATACATATAAATCGGTATCAAAGACTTCCATTCAATTTTTTGAAACTTAAACCAAGTCAAAACACCACTTTGATAAATCAGTAATATATCAATCAGAGAAATACCGATGCCCATACCTAAAAGCAAAGACATAGCACCTAAATTGAAGAATTTGACAATATAAATTGATAATAAAATTGTCAAAAACTGATTTAGAACCGTTGAGAGAGTAAATGACAAAGATTTCAATTGCGCTCTTAAAAGTTGGCACAAAATAGCCCTTATTGCAACAGGAATAATTAATAACAATATTGCGAAGAAATACGTAACTGGGATATGGAAAAATTCATAAAATTTTTCTCTAAAAATATATGACAAAATAAACATTAAAGTTAAATTGCTCAATAATAATAACAATAATGTTGTTAAATATTTTGGCATATCTTGAGTTAACTGATGTTGACGGAAAAACCTTAGGCCAGAAAGTCCAACCCAATCCGAAAAAATTATGCATAAAAATGACAAAACTGCGATAGATAAAGAATACAATCCATATTCTTGCGGAGATAATAAACTGGTATAGACAGGAACAATCACCGCATTACCAATCATCCCGCAAATTTTTGACGGTGCATATTTAAACATGTCGTTAAATATTGCTTTTAACTGTTTCTTTTCTTCTTCAAGATTTTCAATATATTCCATCATTAACCCTAATTTTTGATACTTCTCAGACTGGAGATAATGTTACCATAAAAAATTCTGAAATTCAAATGGGTAATTTATATGCTAGTGGTTAAAGATGGTGCGATTGAGATAAATTGGCGTACTAAATCTCTATCCCAAAGTTTTCCGGCTCCTTCTTGCAATATTTCGCAAGCTTTTTCAAGTGGCATACCTTTTCTGTATGGTCTGTCACTAATTAATGCGTGATAGGCATCAGCGACAGCCACAATTCTTGCTGCTAATGGAATTTCGTCTCCCTTCAATTGTTGAGGATAACCTTTTCCGTCAATTCTTTCGTGGTGATATTTGACAATAGGGATTAAATCTCTAAGCGCTTCGTTTGGCGCGAGAACTTTTTCTGCTCCGATAACCGGATGTTGTTTCATAATTTCCCATTCATCATTGTCTAGTTGCCCAGGTTTTTTCAAAACGTTTTCCGGAATGCCGATTTTGCCTACGTCATGCAACAGTGCGCCAATAGTTATTCTTTGCACTTCATTTTCCGGTAGGTTTATTGCTCTTGCCAATGCTTCCGAATATCTTGAAACTGATGTGGAGTGACCTTTTGTATAAGGGTCTTTCGCATCAATTGCTCCAGCTAATGATGTTACCATTTCCATCAAGTGATTATGTGAATTAATTTGTTCATTATTAAATTTGTGAACAAGTTCTTCTTCAAAATTTACACCTAATTGTGAGTGACGTTTAGCAATGATTTCGGCAAATGAATTTAGGGCTTCATCGTCCCAGAAATTGTAATCTGCGGAGCTTATGATTGCAGACATACCTTCCTTATAACCTTTTGCTTGAGAAATATACATAGCTTGTTCCGCAAGGATAAGCAGTTTTTCTCTGTCGGTTGAACAATTAGGATATGTAGCAATACCAACTGATACTTTTACTGGCCCAACATCGTCTACAAAACAACATGATAACGTATAAGTGAAAAATTCAGCTAAATATTTGGCATTTGCGATATCTGTTTCAGGTAAAATTATGGCAAATTCATCGCCGCCGTATCGACCGGCAACGTCATTTGTTCTAAGATTTTGTTTGATTTTTTCGGCAACAAGTTTTATGACTTCATCACCTTTGGCGTGACCAAGTTCTCTATTGATTTTTGCAATGTTATTAACATCCAACATTACTAATGAAAGTTGGGTTTCATTGGCTTGTGCTTTTTCTAATTCTTTTGTAAATCGTTCTTGGAAACCTCTGTGGTTGTATAGTCCGGTTAGGGTGTCGGTATTTGCGTATAAGTTTGTTTGCGTGATTAATTCGGCATTATGGATAAATAGTGCACAATAATTTGAAATAAATGAATACAATGCCATATCACTCGGAGAACAATCTTTGCCGATTAGGATAACTCCTACACAATGATTTAGGGATATAAGTGGAATAATCATTGTAGGAGATTTAATTAGATATGGGATATTTAAAAATTCATTGCTATCCGTTCTTAATGGTTTATTGCTTGTAAAACCTTTAATAATCGGATTATCTGCATCGGACATAAATACTTTTGAAGAATATGATTCTCCCATATTATTGTATAATTTTAAATTTATACATTTTGATTTTTCATGAAAAAGTCCAAAAGCAGTAAATGTCGAATTCGTTTTTTCAATCATTATGTGGTGAACTGCGTTAAATAGTTCTTGAATATTTGTTTTACCTTCCAATTCAAAGGCAAGAGTTTTGATTAAATCTGAATAGTCAATTATCTTTGTTGAATTTATTGTATTATTTATATAGCCGGCATACAATCTGTTTGATGTTTTTGTAGTGTTAAAATTGTTTATTTTACTAACAATATCATTGGTATTTTGTGTAATTGGAATTGTTGTTCGGCCCTGCTCTTGTTGTTTTGTGTCCGGTTGCACAGGTGTAGAAATCATCTTAATCAAACTTTCAGTATCGGAAGGTTTGTTGTTTTTTATTTTTTTTACT
>JAZSRN010000069.1:0-5384 GCA_045538535.1 Candidatus Gastranaerophilaceae bacterium
ATTAGGCGCTTTGTCGTGCAGAAAATTCCCTCGTGGAAGTCCGAAAGAAGAGGGTGGGGTACAGTCCCTCTGTCATCGCGGATTTATTCCGCGATCTGTATTCGCCGACATCGGTGTAAAAAGATTGCGCAACAAGTGCGCAATGACAAATAAAGAATAGCAGTAGTACAAATAAACAAAAGAAGAAAGGTAAAAACACTATGAAGAAAAAATTGAAAGCATTTACTTTAGCAGAAGTATTGATTACCCTTGCAATCGTCGGGGTTGTGGCGGCGTTGACTTTGCCTAATTTGATTGTCAATCATCAGAAAAAAGAAGTTGTTACAAGATTAAAAAAAGTTTATTCTGTTTTAAGCCAAGCAAAAGTCCGAGCAGAAGTTGATTATGGTGATTTTGACAATTGGGAGTTCCCAACTGTTGGAAGTGACAAAGAACAAAATCTAGAATTTTTCAATAAATATTTTGCACCATATATGCAAGTTGTTGATTGTACGCAAAGTGTAAGCTCTTGTCCGAATTCTTTAGATTCAACGCTTTCATACCTAGTGAATTCTCATGGGTATACTTGGCATTCTACTACGGATGGAATTCAAATACTTATGTCTCCATCTAATATGGGATATGTTTATGTAATTGTAGATTTAAATGGTGGTGCAAAGCCAAATCTTGATGGTAAAGATATTTTTCATATGAATATTAGAAATAATGGTCGTGGAGTTGTTTTGTTCGGTCAAGCAGAGCAAAAGCATACACGTGAAGAAATAATATCGGGTGTAGCTATTAATAACGGCAAAAATATTTCTTGTTGTTCAAGGGTTTGCCCGGATAAATCATTTGCAATGTATAATTGTAGCGCACTAATTCAAATGGATGGTTGGCAAATAAAAGACGATTACCCTTGGTAGTTGTAATATAATATGATGTTAATTCAAAGCGGCGGGTTTAACCCGCCGCTTTGAATTAAAAATATTAAATTTATTTATTATTTACATATATACCCTAACAAAGTGCGAACACCTGCGCCGGTTGAGCCAGAGATAAATTCTTTGTGACCTTTTTCAAGGTATGCAGTTCCGGCGATGTCGATGTGTGCCCATTTTACATCTTTTGATACAAATTCGTTTAGGAATATTGCGGCAATTGATGCTCCGCCCATTCTTGAGCCAGTATTTTTCATGTCCGCAACCGAACTTTTTAGGCTGTCAAAATAATCTTTATCCAGTGGCATTTCCCAAAGCTTTTCGCCGTAGTTTTTGCCCGAGTTAATCAATTCAGAAATCAAATCTTTATCGTTACCTAAAATTCCGGAGATAGTTGAGCCTAATGCAACAACACAAGCACCTGTTAATGTGGCGATGTCAACAACTTCGTCAACACCTAATTCGCAAGCATAACAAAGTGCATCTGCAAGAGTTAAACGACCTTCTGCATCGGTATTGTCAACTTCAATAGTTTTGCCGTTCTTTGCGGTCAAAATATCTCCTGGTTTGTATGATGAACCGGATGGCATATTTTCGCACGCAGCGATGATTGCATGCAGTTCAATTTCCGGATTTAGTTCAGTTATTTTTGACATTATTCCTAAAACTGCAGCAGCACCCGACATGTCATCTTTCATTGTTAACATTGATGCTGCGGGTTTAATGTCTAATCCGCCTGAATCAAAGCATATTCCTTTGCCGATTAATGCTATTTTTTTCTTTGCATTTGGGTTTGAATATTTCATGTGAATAAATTTTGGCTCTTCTATACTGCCTTGACCAACTGCAAGAAAGGCACCCATATTCATAGCTTTGATTTCGTCTTTGTTGTAAATTCTTGTTTCTATACCGTTTAAATCTTGTGCAATTTGTGCCAACTTTGTTGGAGTTGCAATGGCGGCCGGTTCGTTGGCTAAATTGCGTGCAAATTCCATTGCTGAGGCAATAATTTCACCTTTTTTAAGTGTTTCAGTTGAAAAATTCGTGAAATAAAGGTTTTCTACTTTATCGGATTTTTCTGATTTATATTTATCAAATGCATAGTTTGCAATTCCTACGCCTAAAGCGGCATATTCTCCAAAATCTTCTGATACTGAAAAATCAAAACAAGTTGATTTAGCTTTAATTTGTTGTAGTTTTTTTATTGCTTTTGCGGTTGCTTGTCGTAATTTGTCGGCACAAAAATCTTCTCTTTTGCCAAATCCTACAACTAAAATTTTGTCAAATTTTTCTTGGCCTAATGTTGATAGAACGTATGTTGTTCCGAATTTGCCTTCAAAATTATCTTTTTCTATTACAAATTTGTTTACCAATTCTTGTGTGGTTGTTTCGCCTTCAAACATGTTTATAACCAAAACACTATACGAAACATCTTCAATAGTTTTAATTGCTTGAATATTCATAAGTATGCTCTCCTTCTTTGTCAATGATTATAGCACTTTATTTTGGCTGTGTAAATAAATAACCCTTCTTAAACTGGTTGTGCTTAAGAAGGGTTGTTTAATATATTTGTTTTATTTTAGGCTTTTTTCTTTTGATATTCTTCAATTGCAAGTATTGAACAAATGATTATGCAAACGATTGCTGAGAAAATCCAGAAACCTAAAGCACCGTTCCAGCCGAATTTGTCGACCATAAATCCGGTACCGGTTGCAGATAATACTGCACCTACATAACCGAAAGTGCCGGTAAATCCGGTAGCGGCAGAAGCAACTTTTTTAGAACTTGATTCAACCGCACAAAGTCCGCCAATCATCATTTGTGGACCATAAGTGAAAGCCCCCAAAAGACCTATTAATACAAAGTCTAATGTGCTGATTGTGTTGAATTTTAAAAGCACTAAACATACCACAACACCGATTAAATAAATCAAATTTACCGGTGCACGTTTGCCTTTGAACAATTTGTCTGAAACTAATCCGGCACAAATTGTTCCGGCGATACCAACAAGCGGTAATGATGAAATTTTGTTTGTAGCAAGAGCAAGACTGTCACCTTTAGCTTTGCTTAGATACATAATCATCCAGTCTTCCGCGCCGAATCTGATAATGTAAACAAAGATATATGCAATTGCGAGCATCCAAATTGTTCTGTTGCATAAAATATATTTTTTGAAAATTTGGACATAAGTCATGTCATCTTCTTCATTTTTTTGGCCTTCGCACTTGCATTTTGCGGAAGGTTCTTCTCTGTATGTTTCAACATCAGGCAATCCAAGTGATTGCGGTCTGTCACGAAGTCTGTCAAAAAGCCATAGTGCAGTTATTAGGGCCATCACACCCGGAACGATGAATGCCGCTCTCCAACCGAATGTTGATGCTATGTGACCGGCAATGATGAAACTCAAGAAGGTTCCGGTTTGGTGTGAACAAGACCATAGTGACCATTTTGTTCCTCTTTCTGAGTTTGAATACCAGTAGGTCAAACTTTTTGCAACCGCAGGGAAACCGGCTGATTGGAACCAACCGCTTACGCCCCATAAAAATGCTAATGCCCATAATAAAACCATTGCAAACATTTCGTTATTTAATCCGAAAAGTTGTACAAATGACGGGGCAAAAGCAAATGCAATATTTGCAATTGCAGTCATAATAAGCGCTAACGGCAAGAATTTGCGAACATCAGAACCATCTGCTAAAACACCATTGACAAATTTCCCGATTCCGTATGTCAAATAAAGTGAACTGCCTAACAAACCGAGTTCAGTTGCAGAATATCCAAATTCGGCAGAAATCCCAGGTAGTGCAACGGCAATGTTTTTCTTACATAAATAAAATATTGTATAGCCGATAAAACAAGCATAAAAAATTCGCAATCTCCAATGCGAGTACATACTTTTAACCTTTTCTGTATCTTGAATTTCTTCTTGTACAGGAGGTTCTTTGATAAAATTTCTTAATCCCTTTAATAAATTCATTTTCTGTCCCTTTTATATATTCTAGACTATATTATTTACATTTTATAACTTGAACGTTTCTGGTTTCAGAAAGTTCTTGACGAGCTTCTTTTATAATTTCACGTTGTTCGTCGTCTAGTCTTCCGCCTCCAACGAGTCTGTCAATAAAACCGGTATTCACTTTGACCGCTTTGTTAAATGCACCGATTTGTTCTAAAATCTCTTTGATTTGATTTAAATCATATCCGAAAGATTGTTTTGAGTTGTAAACAAGAGTTTCACCCGTTTGTGCGGTGATAGGTTGCCCACCTTGTTCAAAATATAGTTTAAAGACGGATTTTAAATCTTGCATTTCTGATTGAAGAACATTTACGGTTTGTTGCAGTCTCAAAAATCTTTCAAAAAGATATTCAACGTTTTCCAACTGTTTAACTTCCCAATCATATTTTTGAAGATATAATTTTTTTAATTTTGGATAACTTAGTGCAAGCCCCATTGTATCAGCCATTGCGCGGTGGTGATTATTGAGTTCGACATTGAATCTCGTGGTTAGGGCTTCCAATCCATGTGAGTCTAAATCCGGATAAACTTCTTTAAACATTTGTTGAGTATCAATGCGTGGGTTTGTAATTTCTTTCCCCGTAGTTCTCAAACTTGCTTCGTTCAAAAATGTATAATCAAAAATCGCATTGTGCGCGACAATTGGATAATCTCCGATAAATTCCAATATTTTTGGCATGGCTTCCGCTTCGGTTGGTGCATCTGCAACCATTTCTTGCGTAATTCCATGAATTGCCATGCTCGATTTCCTAATATGTTGTTCGGGGTTAATGAGAGTTTGGAATTCATCCTTGATTTTTCCGTTTTCGAGTCTTACTGCTGCAAACTCAACCATTTTTTCTTTTGTAAAATCTAATCCCGTAGTTTCGGTATCTAAAACAATTTCAATTATCTTTTTTCTGGCCATTTTAATATCCTAAGTGTCTTTATATTAAGATAATAGCACAAAAAATTTTTCTATGCTAAAATAATTAAGTTAAATTATAAAAGGAGATGTTATGTCAAACGCTATAGATATTAATGACGCTAATTTTGAAGAAGAAGTTTTGAACTCAAATATTCCGGTAGTAGTGGATTTTTGGGCAACTTGGTGTGGGCCTTGCAGAAAATTAGGGCCTGTGTTAGATGAAATTGCGTCAGAATTTGATGGAAAAGTTAAGTTTGTTAAACTTAATACTGATGAAAATTTAAAAACCGCAAAAGATTACTCAATCAGTGGTCTTCCAAGCATTTTGGTCTTTAAAGATGGCAAAGCATTGGAAAGATTGGTAGGTCTTATGCCAAAATCAACAATTATTTCTAATATTGAAAAACATTTATAATAATATTTTAAAATGTTTAATACTAATACCTTAAAAACGACCTTAACCGGTCGTTTTTGTGTTGGACTAGCACATGGACTTGCGCTTGTTAAAAAATTTGATATAATGGGTATATGGTAAATATGC
>JAZSRN010000099.1:0-16461 GCA_045538535.1 Candidatus Gastranaerophilaceae bacterium
TATTCCCTTGTAGTAGTGAGCATCTTCAGGATTGTTAAGAATTGTAAAGTGTAAAAACTACACTATTGCTTGATTTTCGGAATTAATAAAAAAATATTAAAACAATTTATTGACATTTAAAATAATGTATGCGATAATGAATGAGTAAGATTTAAGTGTAGTCGAAACACTAAATATAAATAGTATAAATAGATTCATTAACCCCAAAACATATAAACTCCTAAATAATAAACACTAAAAGAGACCATTAGGATGCAGAAAACGACCCACTCATTCGTGAGTGGTTTTTTTTATGCGTACAATGCTGAATTTTACAAAAACTAATTATTGTAAAATTATTGTATATAATCAGAATTTACGCTATAATACAGAAGAAATGGTAATACGAAGGGAGATTATTATGTTAAGAAAAATTCTTTCTCCAAAAGCTTTGTTAATTATGTTAATGACAATGCTTGTCGGAACATCTCCATCTTTTGCCGGAGAAGCTGATTTGGTAGTGCCAAATATTCAAGCACTCAATCCTACAAGCTATGATTTACTTTTAATCGGGATGATTGTTTCTTTTGTAGGATTAATTTTTGGTTTTTGGAAATTTTTAGAAATCAAAAAACTCAATGTTCACTCAGCAATGGCAGAAGTTGGAAACACAATTTTTGAAACTTGTAAGACATACCTTATTCAACAAGGTAAATTTTTATTTGTTTTAGAAGTTTTAATCGGTTTATGTATCGCATTTTATTTCGGATACTTGCAACACATGCCAATATCAAGCGTATTAATTATTCTTGCTTGGTCGGTTATCGGTATTTTAGGTTCATACGGTGTTGCATGGTTTGGTATCAGAATGAACACATTAGCAAACTCCAGAACAGCATTTGCCGCACTAAAAGGCAACCCCCTAAACATTATGAATATACCTTTAAAAGCAGGGATGAGTATTGGAGTTCTTTTAGTATCGGTTGAACTAATACTTATGCTAACAATTTTACTATTTGTTCCGGGCGAACTTGCAGGTGCTTGTTTTATCGGTTTTGCAATTGGTGAATCTCTTGGCGCATCTGCACTAAGAGTAGCGGGCGGAATTTTCACAAAAATAGCAGACATTGGCTCAGACTTGATGAAAATCCAATTCGGTATCAAAGAAGATGACCCTAGAAACCCTGGTGTAATTGCCGATTGTACCGGTGACAACGCAGGCGATTCAATAGGGCCAACTGCAGATGGTTTTGAAACGTATGGCGTAACCGGTGTTGCACTTGTTTCATTTATATTGTTAGGAGTTCATGACGCGGCAATGCAAGTACATTTGCTTGCTTGGATATTTATTATGAGATATCTAATGATTGTTACATCTGTTGTTGCGTACTGGTTTAACGGCTTAATCGACAAAATCTATGCCAAAAAGACGGCCAAGTTCGATTTTGAACAACCACTTACAAATTTAGTTTGGTTAACATCAATATTATCAATAATTATGACATTTTCAGTCAGCCATTGGTTACTTGCAGATTTAGGCAACAACTTGTGGTTAATATTGTCATTAATTATTTCTTGCGGAACATTAGGCGCAGCCTTAATTCCCGAATTTACAAAAATATTCACTTCACCAAAAGCAAAACATACCGCAGAAGTTGTTACAGCTTCACGTGAAGGCGGAGCTTCATTAACAATCCTTTCTGGTATCGTTGCCGGTAATTTCTCCGGTTTCTGGATTGGTATGGTTATCGTAGCGCTAATGGCTTTATCCTACGTTGCAAGCAACTACATTCCGGATACGGTAATGATTTATCCTTCAGTATTTGCGTTTGGGCTTGTTGCCTTCGGATTCTTAGGTATGGGCCCTGTAACAATTGCCGTTGACTCATACGGACCGGTAACGGATAATGCGCAATCAGTTTACGAATTGTCTCTAATCGAAGAAATTCCAAATATTAAAGACGAAATCAAAAAAGAATTTGATTTTGATGCAAATTTCGATGACGCAAAACGTTATCTTGAAGAAAATGACGGTGCAGGTAATACTTTCAAAGCAACGTCAAAACCGGTATTAATCGGAACTGCCGTTGTTGGCGCAACCACAATGATTTTCTCATTGATATTGGTTATCCAAAACACCTTAAACATTTCACCGGAATCTGTATTGAATTTGCTAAATCCATACACATTACTCGGGTTATTAACCGGAGGCGCAGTAATTTACTGGTTCTCAGGAGCTTCAATGCAAGCCGTTACAACCGGTGCTTATTCTGCAACTGAATACATTAAAGACAACATCAAACTTGATGACGCAAATTCAAAAAGTGCAAATGTTGCAAATTCAAAAGAAGTTGTGAAAATTTGTACTCAATACGCTCAAAAAGGTATGTTTAATATCTTTATCGCATTATTTGCGTTCGCATTGGCACTAGCATTTTTATCATCCCCGGTAACAAGCAATGAACCGGTTTCTTTCTTTGTTAGTTACCTAATTGCCATTGCAGTATTTGGCCTATTCCAAGCCGTATTTATGGCAAACGCAGGTGGATGCTGGGATAATGCAAAGAAAATTGTTGAAGTAGATTTGGCAGAAAAAGGAACACCTCTACATGAAGCTACTGTTGTTGGTGACACTGTAGGTGATCCGTTCAAAGATACATCTTCAGTTGCAATGAATCCGATTATCAAATTTACAACATTATTCGGCCTACTAGCTATGGAAATCGCTATCAATGAATCATTTAGAGATAGTGCACAAATCGCGGGTTGGATATTCCTTGTAATCGCATTGATTTTCGTGATTCGTTCATTCTACGCAATGAGAATCCCATCAAGCAAATAATAAAACAAATTTTCGGCGGGTTTTATAACCCGCCGATTTTTTATTGCCTTTTAATATTTATTTATCCTTTTCATTTAAAATTACTGAAGCGATTGCTATCATAAGCCAAAAAATAAATTGTATTTGTGGCCTAAAAAATACTGTATCAACAATTCCATGAACCATTACTCCACTAACTGAAACAAGAGCACCGGACACAAAAATAATATCTCGAACATTATCCGACTTTAATATATATTTCAAAGCTTGAACAATCAAACATAACAAAAAACCGACAAATGCAAATAGCGCAAAAATACCACTTTCTACTGCCGTTTCAAGGTAAATATTATAAGCACTTAATGCATCAAAACCCGTACGCATATAAAGCCCATAAATTTCTCTAAAATTTTGGTTTCCAACCCCAATCCCTAACAACCAATTATCTTTAAACATTTGCCAAGAGGATTGATAAACATTAAAACGAAAAGAGTTTGAAGAATCCTTTCGCATAGCAAAAATAGAAAAAATACGAGCACGCAACGAAGCCGAAGCTAATATTGCAAAAGTTGCCAGCACGCAACAAAACCCGACGATTGATAAATATAATTTTTTATAAGATTTCCATAAAAACTTGGCAGAAATCAAAAATGCTATCCCGACCATTGCAACAAAGGCAAGGTACGCCCCTCTGCAACCGGTTGCAAATAGCGTCATACCCGCAAACAAAGCTACTATTAACCAAGCAATTGACGACTTATATTTTTTAATAACAAAATTGTAAACCGACATACAAAATAATGTCGGCAATCCCACGACAAAATATCCACCCAAAAGATTTGGATTATAAGGCTTCAATGTTCCATAAACTCTTGTCATAATTTGTTCCGGATTTAACGACGAAACGTCTTGCCAAGTTGAAATTTCAGCAATTTTTGCATTACTTTGTAAAAAGCCAACCACTGATTCAAAACATAAACAAACACCGACAAGCCCGAACATAAACGGAATTTTATCTTTATTGTCTTTAAGATAAACAACCAAAGAAGAATAAAACCCTATATAAGTAAGAGTTTTCAAAAACCCTTTCAAACTAAAAAGAAAAAGAGTTGAACCAAAAACGCTAACAATTACCAACATAAAATATGCAAGCAAAAATATTTCAAATCCTCTACAAGAAACACTCTGTTTTGGAGTCGTCAACAATTTCATGCCGGTCAAAAATATCGTAATTAGTGCAACAAAACCGATTACATCAGAAGACATAACAAGCGAAAGCAAATAAACTCCCACAATTGACACGAAAATCAGTTTGTCTATATAAGTTAAAAACAAACTGTTCTCATATAAATATTTCGTTTTTTCTTGAGTAAATTGTAAAAATTTATTGAACATCGTTATTTTGATTTAGAACTTTATCTTCGACATTATGCATCAATTTTAAATCTGAAACCGTACCGTTAAATTTGTAATCCTTGCCTTCCAAAGTAATAGGAAGTCCCATTTTAATTTTGTTACCGCCAACTACAGCTCCGTCTTTAGTAATTTTTGCAACATCAGACAACTGAACGGTTAAATCATACATATTTGCTTGTGAAACATCGTCAACTACCATAACATTTTTACTATTAAACATTGGAAGAACAACTTTTTTACGTTCAGCTTTTACTCCCAATATTTCCAAATCAGTATACGGAACATTTCTAATACTAATAAAAGTTTTATCACCTTGTCGTATCGGATTTTCGGTACCCGTTAAAGTTGCACCACGAATAAACACTTCAAATGAAATTTTTGAAGTTGCTTCAATCTGCTTTGACGCAGTTTGGCGAACGTTTTTAAATGTTAAAAACCCAACGATTAATGTTAATATCACGCCTACCAAGATTATAGTTTCAACCGGTTTAACTTTTTTAAAAACATCCTTTAAGTTTTCAAAATTTATTTTCATATTTTCTCTCCTATCCGAACGCTATAGAGTTTCTACAGCATCCAATAATTGATTAATAGTAGTAGTTGCGCAACCAAATTGTTTAACAACAATACTTGCGGCAATATTACCGATAAGCGCAGCACTTACCGGATCTGCTCCGGCTGCTAAAGCCAATGAATAAACTGCCGTAACAGTATCTCCCGCACCGGTAACATCAAAAACTTCTGACTTGTTAAACACAGGGATTTTTGTATAATTCCCTTGCGGACAAGTCACAAACATACCGTCCGCACCACAAGTGATTAGTATTGATTTTGCTTGGGTTTCTTTTAGCAATTTATCACCCGCTCTTTTCAAATCATCCTCTGTCTCAATAAAAAACCCCACCGATTTTTGAGTATCCGGAAGATTTGGAGTCATTGAAGTTACATTCTTGTATTTATGCAAATCTTTTTGCGCATCAACAACTACAACTTTATTATATTTATTACACAATTCAATAGTTTTGGCGATAACATTTTCAGTTAACGCTCCGATGTGATAATCCGAAAGAATTACCGCATCATGCTCTTTAATTGCTTCGTCCAACACATTTAAAATTCTTTCTTCAGTCTCCGACGAAATTACCTCATTAGTCTGTCTATCAACTCTAACAATTTGTTGGGTTATCGAAGTTGTAATAGAACCGGAGATACGAGTTTTAGTAGTTGTTTTACGTGATGAATCTTTCAGCAAATATTTTGTATTAATTCCGGCTAAACGAAAGGCCTCAAACATTTGCCCGGACTGATAATCATCGCCACAAACTCCACAAACACTAACTTTCCCGCCATTTAAAGTTGCAACGTTATGAGCAGCATTTGACGCGCCTCCAAGAATAATTTTTGTGTGCGTATGTTGCAATATCAAAACGGGAGCTTCACGCGAAATTCTTTCAGCATCACCGTATATCATTTCGTCTATAGCTAAATCACCAACCACCAAAACCTTGGGTTCTGCAAGTTTCTTTATATAAGAAACTAATTGTTCTTTATTTATATTCATAATCAAAAATCCTTATAGCAAGAATTTTAACACAAACATGATTTTTTGACAAAATTCAAAAACTATAAGGACTTACACAAACTTTTAAAAATACAATTACATTGCAAATAGCATATACGCAAAGAAAAAGCACATTGAAATCGAACTCAACAAAAACCAAGTATGAATAACCGGATGCTGATAACTCCAAACTTCTTTTATTGTTTCTGCTGCACTTGTTATTACTTGCATATTGCTCTCTCCAAAAAACTGTCTATCAATTTTATAATTATATTTTCTACGTTTATCGATTTTTGACATCACCTAATTGGTTGATTATTTATCTCCTTTAGGGTAATATCCATGTTATGAATAAACCAGAACTTTTAATGCCGGCGGGCAACTTGGAAAAACTGGAATATGCTATACGTTACGGAGCAGATGCCGTTTATTTAGGCGTAGTTGATTTTAGCTTAAGAGCAATGAGAAAAGGAAGTCTCATTACAATGGACAACCTAAAAGAAGCAGTTGATTTGGCACACTCTCTCAATGCTAAAGCTTATGTTACTTTAAATATTTTTGCATTTAATAATGATATAAAATTATTGGAAAATTGCTTGCATATATTCAAAAATGCAAGTCCGGACGCATTTATTGTTAGTGACTTTGGAATTTTTAATCTACTACAAGAAAAAATTCCTGAAATTCCTATTCACGTAAGCACACAAACAAACACTCTTAACTACGAAGCCGTAAAATTCTGGAAGAAACTTGGCGCCCAAAGAGTTATTTTAGCCAGAGAACTTTCTATTGAAGATATTGCAAAAATAAAAAAAGAAGTACCGGATGTAGAAATTGAAAACTTCATTCATGGCGCGCAATGTATGTCTTTTTCCGGAAGATGCCTACTAAGTGACTATTTCACAGACGGCGAAAGAGGCGCAAATCATGGAAATTGTTCCCAACCTTGCCGTTGGAGTTATGAACTTGTTGCTAAAGACAGAGAAAATACCTCTTGTGAAATTATAGAAACCGAACGAGGCTCACACATTATGAGTACCAAGGATTTATGTCTGGTTAAATACTTGCCGGAACTAATTCAATCGGGCACAAATTCACTCAAGGTTGAAGGACGAACAAAAAGCCTTTATTATGTGTCGGCAGTTGCAAAAGCTTACAGACAAGCAATTGATGAAGCTTTTGAAAACCCAAACGCGGATATGAACAAGTATTTTGAAGAGCTTTTAAAAGTCGGTAACAGAGGTTATACAACCGGATTTGCACTCGGCAAACACCCATCTGACGGTTATAGTCACGACATCTCAAGCGGATTGGCGGGGGCAGATTTCTTATTTGAATTTTTAAAAGAAACAAAAACATTTGCAAATGACACATATTTTAAAGTCAAAATCAAAAATAAAACACATATCAATGACGAAATCGAAATTATCACACCAAAAGAACAATTTACGACAAATGTTCTTGCGATAAAAGACGAAAATGGAGATGAACTGGGACTTGGAAATACAAATGATGAAATTTATATGAGATTTTCCACTAACCCTATTGACTATAAATACGCCTTAGCAAGAACAATCGGCATTAAAGAGAACAAAAAACAACAAATCTAGAATAGAGGGAAAAATGTTTTTAAAACCTGATTACAATCTTAAACGAATTTTCGACATTAACCTTGATGAATTAAAGGCCAAAGGTATTAATGCTATGTTGTTCGATTTAGATAGCACTCTTATGGCATCAAAATCAGCAACTTATTCAAAAGAAATTTTAGATTGGCTTGAAATTGTAAAAAAAGACTTTTTTGTGGGGGTCGTTTCAAACAATAACAATCAGAATTATATAGACAAAGTAACTGCAATATCTGACTTCCCGCTACTATTTAAAGCTGCAAAACCAAAACCCGATTTTGCTCAAAAATTTATGAGAGACCACAACTTAGAACCAAAAAATACCGTTTTGGTCGGAGACAGACCTCTTACAGACGTTTGGTGCGGCAAAAGGCTTGGTTGCATGACAATTTTAGTAGATTCAATTACCGCAGAAACCGAAAACCTTCCGACTCGTTTTGTTAGAAAACTGGAACGAATCTGCGTTAAGAAATAGTAACATTCATTGACATACCCTCTTTATAGCCTAAAATAATTATAGCAATTGATTTAGAGGTGTATTTTTTGGGAAAGAAAGTTTTACTTATCAGATTATCGTCACTTGGGGATTGTATATTTAATATCCCATTAGCAAATGTGCTTAAACGCAATGGTTATGAAGTAACTTGGCTTGTATCAGAAAAGGGTTATGATGTCATAAAAAACAATTCTTGCATTGATAAAGTAATTCTTGCGCCAATGGTTCGCTGGAAAAAACGAGGCCCAAGCATTGAAAGCTTTAAAGAATACATTAATATAATCAAACAACTTCGCAAAGAAAAATTCGATATAGCAATTGATACACAAATGCTTATTAAAAGCGCATATTTTATGATATTCTCAGGTGCTAAACGTCGAATTGCATCAAAAGGCGGACGTGAATTTTCATATCTGGCCGGAAACGAATGGATAGAACCAATTAATAAAGAAAAAAATTCACACGCAATAATAAATTATTTAAAATATGCGGATTATTTAGGACTTGACACTTCAAAAATTGAAGTCGACTTGCCGCCATCAGAATCCGAAGCGATAGCGAAAATAAAAGATTTACTTTCCGGCCTAGACAAATCAAAACCTACTGTTGTAATAGCGCCTGCAACAACTTGGACTCCAAAACATTGGGACAAGGACAACTGGAAAGAATTGATCAACAAGATTGAAGACAAATACAACCTTATTTTTACCGGAACACAAAACGATTTGGATTTGATATCTTATATCGGTGGGGATAAACACCTAAACTTAGCCGGTAAAACTAACTTAAAAGAACTTTTTGAGCTTTTTAGGAATACAGATTTATTATTATCACTGGATTCAGGAAGTACGCACCTTGCTTGGGCAACTCAAGTTCCGAAGATAATAACAATATTCTGTTGTACACCAACTGTATTTTACGCTCCTCTTGGAGACAAGAACAAATATCGTGCACTTACAGGGAAGTTAGACTGCCAACCTTGTCACAAAAGAAAATGCCCACTTGACGGAGAAAACAAAAATGCTTGTACAAAACTTCCGACTGTAGACATTGTACTAAAAACTATTGAAGAAATAATGGGATAAATTATGGGAATTTTAAACTCTAAAATCAAAAATGATACTGAAATATTTTACTTATTCGGCAACTTGCCAATATATCAAAAACCGGTCAAAAAACCAGTCTTTGACGAAGATACAATTTTTGTATGGGAACCTTGTACGCACAACCACGCAGAAGTTGTCCCGGGATATGTAAAATATTTACTTGATTTAGGGCATAAAGTTTCGGTTTTAGTTTCTCAAGTACCAGACAATGAAGGTTTATTTTCAAGATTTCAACACGAAAACCTTACGGTGAATAAACTAACCAAAAAGGAAACCGCAAAATATTTCAAACATTACGGATTAGGTAACGCAAAAGGGTTAATGATTACAACCGGCGCCATTGAACGCGACGGAGAATTTAAATTTAGCGAAAACGCAAAAAACGGACAAAAAATACTCAAAGTTGAACATTCAATGACCGTTTTTGACAATATTCCAAAAGATGAAAAAATAATTACACTAAGAGAAATGCAATATCAAGGTGCAACCTCAATAGGCATTAACCCGCACTACTTTGGCGATGTAAAAATTACCGACAAAAACGACATGACAAATTTTATTGTTATCGGAGCACTACGAAAAAAACGCAGAAATGCAAGCTTACTTGTTGATGCTGTAGAAAAACTCCACGACAAAGGTATTACAAACTTCAAAATAACGGTAATCGGCAAAGGTTCTCTGTCGAATGTCCCAAGAAAAATCCGAAAATATTTTGATATCAAAGGCAGATTATGTTTCGGCGAAATGTATAAAGAAATGGAAAACGCAGACTTTTTCTTGCCTCTTTTAGATGTTGAAAACCCTCAACACGAAGACATGATTACGACAAAAACCAGCGGCAGTTTTCAGTTAATTTACGGATTTTTAACTCCTACAATTATGGCAGAAAAATTCGCGCCGGTAAACGGTTACACCGATGAAAACAGCATTTTGCACAAAACAAATTCAGATTTAGCTGATGCAATGGAAAAAGGAATTGTTATGAGCAAATCAGAATATAAAACAATGCAAAATAAATTGTCTGAATATACAAATGAGTTATACAATCGCTCACTTGAAAACATGAGGAGATTAATCAATGAATAAAATTCCTGTAATATTCACCTTCGATAAAAGAATAATTTTAGGAGCAACCGTAGCTATAAAAAGTATGTTAGATAGTGCACACCAAGACACTAACTATCACGTATACATTTTCTATCCGGACTTAAGCCAATCCGATATAAATGAACTTACAAAGATGATTACCGCAAATGGCAAACACGACGTAACTTTTGTTTACATCGACCCAAAACGCTTTGAAGGTGCACCTAAAAATAAAGGAAGCTGGACCGAAATTGTTTACTATAGACTTTTGGCACCGGAAATAATCACCGATTATGATAAAGCAATTTATGTCGATGTCGATGTTCTATTCAAAGGCGATTTGGCCGAAGTTTATAACACTGACATTTCAGATTACGAAATTGCAGCAGTTCCGGTCGAAGTGAACGGGCCAAATATGATTTGCCACAATTACTTCCCCGAAAACACAAAGGATGTAATTTACATTTCGAGTTTTATAATATTCAATTTAAAAAGAATGAGAGAAGAAAATACAGTAGAAAAATTCTTCAATACTATCAGAACAGTTAACAAACGCCTCAAATTCTTTGATTTAGATACTTTAAATATCACTTGTAATAAAATTTTACCGTTAGAATTCAAATACGGAGTATTTCAAAGTGTAATGTATAATGAAGATGTTACAAAAGCAGACGAATATGCCTTTTTGAAAGGTATATACACAATCGAACAATTAGAAAAGGCAAAAAAAGATTGTATATTCGTCCATTACGCAAGAGATATGGGCAAACCTTGGCGCAGAAAAAATCCGCCAAAAGATTTTACAGATTGCGTAAATTCTATCCCGAAAAAACTCCGCAGATACACATTTAGAGATATTAGAAAAAAACTATTCAGCAAGGATTAATAATGCAAAAAGTCACAATTGTTACTTTAACGTATAATCAATTAGAAAAAGCCACAAAACCGTTTATTGATTCATTGTACAAATATACGGACAAAGATAAATTTAACTTGATTATTGTTGATAACGCATCCACAGACGGCACAATAGAATATCTTAAAGAAATCGCCTCGTTACACAACAATATTGAAGTTATTTTCAATAACGAAAACTTGGGTTATTCAAAAGGTAACAATATAGGAATTGAAAGAGCCCTAAAACGCACCGGCGAACTTATCGGACTATTGAATAATGATATCCTCTTCACTCCAAATTGGTTGGAGGATTTAGAGCAAACATTTATTTGTAACGAAAATGTCGGAATGGTTTCGCCAAGAATTAACGACAAATGCAAACTTAGCGTGGATAATTACCTTGACGGTTATAAAAAATTCTTATCAAAATTCAAAAATGATATTCGCGAAGTTGTTACACCATTTTTTTGTTGTGTGTTTGTAAAACGCGAAGTTTTTGAAAAAATCGGATTATTTGACGAAAATTATACACCTGCATATTGGGAAGATAACGATTTATCTTTCAGATGTATGTATGCCGGTTTTAGATGTTTGTATAACAATAGGGTTTTTGTGTACCATAATCATAGCTCATCGTGCAAAAATCTTTCCGCACGCAACGAAATTTTCGAACGAAACCGCCAATATTTTTATAAAAAACACCCTCTTGGCAAATATGTATTTGAACATAAACGTTCGAATTTGGTTAAAGACATAAAAAGATACTTAAAAGAAAGTAAAGCATAAGAAAGAAGGGAAAAATGTATTATCAAGGTTTAATAAACACATTTAGAGAATATTTACCGGTATCAGAAAGCACCCCGGTAATAACACTCAACGAAGGGAACACTCCACTTATCAAAGCAGACAATTTAGCAAGAAAAATAGGCTTAGATGCCGAAATTTATCTAAAATTCGAAGGTTGTAACCCTACCGGCAGCTTTAAAGACCGCGGAATGACAATGGCCGTTTCAAAAGCTAAAGAAGCCGGCTCGGAAGCAATTATTTGCGCATCAACCGGCAACACTTCTGCCGCTGCGGCAGCATACGGCGCAAAAGCCGGCATGAAAACATTTGTTCTAATTCCCGATGGATATGTCGCATTAGGCAAACTTTCACAAGCAATGATGTATGGAGCAAAAATCGTTGCTATTCAAGGAAATTTTGACCAAGCACTTGAAGCTGTACGCGAAATTTCCGAAAAATATCCTATAACTTTAGTAAACTCAGTTAATCCATATAGAATTGAAGGTCAAAAAACCGGCGCTTTTGAAATTTGTAACGCACTTGGACAAGCTCCGGATTATCACTTCATCCCGGTTGGAAACGCCGGAAACATTACCGCTTATTGGAAAGGTTACAAAGAATTTTACAACTGCGGAAAAATCAAAACTTTGCCTAAAATGATGGGCTTTGAGGCTGAAGGAGCAGCTGCAATTGTAAAAGGTGAAAGGATTTACAAACCGGAAACTCTTGCAACCGCAATTAGAATAGGCAACCCTGCAAGTTGGAAACAAGCCGAAGCCGCTCGTGATGAAAGTAACGGAATGATTAACTTTGTAACTGATGAAGAAATAGTTAAAGCTTACCAACTAACATCTGCATACGAAGGAATTTTAGCAGAACCGGCCAGCAACGCATCCGTAGCCGGCTTAATAAAAGTAAAAGACCAAATCAAGCCGGGTTCAAAAGTAGTTTGCATCTTGACCGGAAACGGACTAAAAGATCCGGATAATGCAATAAAATACGCAGATTCTAACGTTAACAAAACATCGGCAGACCTCAACGATATTCTCCGAGCTATGGGAGTTTAATAACATAATAACAATATAAAAAATAGGGTCATAATGACCCTATTTTTTGTTAAAAAAAAATGCTCTTTCGAGCATTTTGAAAATTAATAAACATAGTAACACAATGAAAGTCTATTTTTTCAAGAAATCCGGAATTTCAATATTGGTGAAATTCGACGGCATACTTGGCATTGCCGGTTTTGCAGTTTGCACTGGTTGAGCCGGTCTGATTTCAGTTGTAGGCCCAAAAGTACCAGCAAAGAAATCAACTGCACTTAATTGTTTTGAATCAGTAACAGTCGGACCATTTGATTGGTTTTTCATCTCAAAACCAGTTGCAATAACGGTAACTTGAATTTCACCTTGAATGTTTTCATTAACTGCTGTACCAACAATAACGGTTGCATCATCCAATACAGCATCGTGAATAACATTACAAGCATCAGTGATTTCATGAAGAGTCATGTCAGGGCCACCGGTAATGTTAACAACCAATCCGGAAGCACCATGAATAGATGTTTCAAGAAGTTGAGAGTTAATAGCCAACTTAGCAGCTTTAACCGCTCTGCCTTCACCTTGACCTCTACCGATACCCATTAATGCAGAGCCAGAAGAAGCCATAACATTCTTAACGTCAGCAAAGTCAACGTTGATAAGGCCAGGAATTGTGATGATATCAGAAATACCTTGAACACCTCTCAACAATACTTCGTCTACAATAATGAACGATTCAGTCAAAGAAACATCACGTTCAACAACTTGAAGTAATTTATCGTTAGGAACAACGATAACAGCATCCACCGCTTCTTTAAGTTTTTCCAAACCTTGAACCGCTTGATTTTGTCTTTTACGACCTTCCCAAGAGAAAGGTTTTGTTACAACTGCGATTGTCAAAATACCCAATTCTTTTGCGATTTTTGCAACAACAGGAGCCGCACCGGTACCGGTACCACCGCCTAAACCTGCGGTAATGAATACCATATCCGCGCCATCAAGAGCTTCAGTAATTTCTTGTTGAGCTTCTTCTGCAGCCTTTTCACCTACTGAAGGATCTCCACCAGCACCAAGACCTGCTGTAGATTTTGAACCCAATTGAATTCTATTTTTTGTTTGACCATATTCCAAAACTTGCAAGTCTGTGTTCATCAACCAGAACTCAACACCAGACAAACCTGATTTAATCATTCTGTTTACGGCATTACCACCGCCGCCACCAACACCAACAACTTTGATGTTTGTAGGATTTACAGGAGCTCTGTAAGTTGCATCCATACTAGGAGCATTCATACTTGCAGTTTCATCTTTTTTCGCAAAGATATCAGATACGAAATTTTCCACTATTTTTACCTCTTTATATTTGTATATATACTTGTTTTTAATTTACTCGTCCACCAGTCTGATAGACACCCTAATTAACATAATAACATACTATTTTAAATAGAAAAAAAGTACAAGAAATAATTTACAAATATGAACAAATATTAAAGCAGAAATTTTCCGCATTGCTCCGTTTAAGAAAAATTAAATTTCTTTCGAACAAATCGGCGAAACACTCCAGTGCAACTTGTTACGCAAAACTGAATAAAACTCTACATCTTTCAATAGCGCTAATTTAGCAACATAATCAGATTTTTTGATTTCAATTTCATCTTCAAACTCATAAAACGCTTGCCCATCAGTTGAAACAACATATTTTTCACCCTTATTCGAAGTACAAATAGTTATTTTTTCACTATCCGGAATAACGATTGGCCTTGCAGTCAAAGTATGAGGACAAATCGGCACAATTACAAAGGCATCTAATGACGGAACCAAAACCGGCCCACCTGCAGAGAGTCCATAAGCCGTAGAGCCCGTAGGGGTACTAATAATAACCCCATCCGCCAAATAGTCACAAACAAATTTATCATTAATTTTGAGCGCAAAAGTTGACGTTCTGCCTCTAACCTCACCTTTTACCACAAAATCGTTTAGGGCGAGAAATTCACCGCTTTGCAACATTATTCTGTCTTGAACGGTAAAATTACCTTTTAGAATTTCGCTTACAGCTTTTTCGACATCTTCTTTTGAAGATTGAGACAAAAACCCTAAACGCCCCAAATTAATTCCAAAAACCGGAGTAGAAAACTTTGCAAAAAACCTTGCAACCTTCAATATAGTACCATCACCACCGATTACAAAAACAAAATCAAACCCCGATTTTAAATTGTCAATATCAAGAATTTCACAACAAACATTATTGATATCCAAAATCCGTTTTAATTCATTCTTGACGGAATTGGAATTTTCGATTTTCGTATTGAAACAGATAGCAAACTTTTTGTCTTTCATAGGAATTAAAATACCATAATCCAAATTTTTTGGCAAATGTCTTGTTTCTGTCAAGCGTTCCTCCCCAGACGGGAAGGGAAGGGTGTGGTGCGTTTTAAATTAATCTGTCATTCTGAACTCGTTTCAGAATCCCTTTACACCAACATCGGTGAATACAAATCGCGCAACAAGTGTGCAATGACAAAGGCTTATTCCTCCCCTAATGGGGAGGCTAGGTGGGGTGCAAACAACGAGAGTGTTCGGCATTTGGCGAACACTCTCGTTCATTTATTTTTATCAAATGACCTAATTAATCACCTTTACACAACACTAAGCCGCTGCTGTCGTTTCGGCGGTGGTCGTTGTAGTTGCTCCAGTACGAGTTCGTAGAGTTGAAGATTCGGTAGTATGCGTAGTTGCTACCGTACTCATGCCCAGACCAAACCAAAAACGACGCTGAATTCGCATCTGAGAAACCGTACTTAGAGCCGATAGATGCACTGTATGTTTTACCGGCACTAGTTTCTAATACATCGTATTCTCCTATTGTTGTGCCGTATATGTCACTTGCTATCGCTGCTAGGTCGGACATGCTTGCCATTTTATCTACATGACCACAGGTTTCTACTGCTTTTGCCCAGTAGTCATTATCAAATTCACATCCATTTATTCCTAAATCTCCTTTTTTAGCTTCACATTCTGCTTTTGTCATATATGTATTTGCTGCTTGTGGTGCTTTAAAACATCCACCGTTGATTTCAAATGCGCATGCAGAACCTAAACCGCCGGAGTTGAAGGTTATGACGTCATTGGATAATTTGTTTGGCATTTTGGAACCATTCCAATCAAATACTGCAGCTACACAACCGGATGTTGAGGATTGATTGTTTGACCAAGTGATTGGAACTTCATCAATATCACATTTTGCATTGTAGGTTAATATCATTGCTGTACCGTCTGCAGTTACTATACCTACTGTGTCGCCGTATTCGTGGGTGTCGTCATTTGTCATTTTTAGTTGTTTACCCGTTTTTGTTTGAGAGATTTCCCATTCTTTGCCTTCGTCATTAATGATTACTTTCTCTGTTGGCCAACATTCAGTTAGATGTTGGTTATCACAGACTTTTGCAATCTTTAAATGTTTTTGTAATTCGTTTACAAAATCCATTGTTGTTGCGTAACCGCCTAAGGTTGAAAGTGATTTCATCTTATCCGTTGCTTTACCGAATTTTTGAGTAATATTTTGGATACGAGCGGTCTTTACTCTATCTTGAATATTTGCAATCAATGTCGGCATAGTAATCGCCGCCACTACCCCAACAATTGCTA
>JAZSRN010000082.1:0-27684 GCA_045538535.1 Candidatus Gastranaerophilaceae bacterium
CTGTGCCACAAGATAGATTTATTGGAGAAGCCGTATATCTTTTTTGGCCGATAAATCGCATAAAAAAACTGGAGAATTAAAATAAAGCTTGTCATTTGTTTAAAAATTTGATATATTGGGTATATGAAAAATATGCGTCTGGGTAGTATGAACATAGATTTTATTGAAAAAGTCGAGGGCTCAAAATTGTCCGAAACCCTTGCTATGACTGCATTTGCGCCTACGGGGGGGGGGCAATCCAAGCGTAGAGCGGGTTTGCGCCCTATTGGGTGCCTAAAACCCAGTAATATCAACACTTTTAAAAACCTAATTGTTATGCAATTAGGTGTATTGTCATGCGGAAATTCTGGCCGTGCAAGTCCGAAAGAAGATGGTGGGATTTTTGATTGCACCCCACCTAACCTCCCCCTTTGGGGAGGAACACTCCTCTGTCATCCTGAACTTGTTTCAGGATCTCTTCTCACCGACATCGGTGTAAAGAGATTGCGCAACAAGTGCGCAATAACAAATAAAAAATAAAAGTAGTACAAATAAATAAACAAAGAAAGGTAAAAACATTATGAAGAAAAATTGCAACAATTCAAATTCAAAAGTGGCTTCCCGCATTTCCGGTAGGGCAGCCTTTACCCTTGCCGAGGTCTTAATCACCCTTGCAATCGTTGGGGTTGTAGCGGCGATTACGATGCCGGCATTGATTGCGAATATTCAAGAACGAGTAAAAACCGCTCGTATCCAGAATATTACTCAAAAATTCGGCAAAGCAACGGATAAAATGAAATCACTTTCAACCTTAGGTGGTTACGCAACAACAATGGATTTTGTAAACGAACTACAAAAACACCTAAAGATTGCAAAAGTGTGTGACAATGCCCATTTGACTGAGTGTTGGCCGACGGAAACTGTAATGTTAGATGATGACAAGGAATGGGAAATCTCCAAAACCAAAACCGGAAAACAATTAAAAATGACAAACGATGATACCCATGAATACGGTGATACTGTAGGTATTGTAACTGCAGATGGTACAGCAATGATATTAACCTACAACGCAAAATGTGATATTGATGAAGTTCCAATTACTTGGTCAAACAATCAATCAAGCACATCTGGTTGTGTAGCTGCGGTATTTGACTGGAATGGAAGTAAAATGCCAAACCAACTATCTAATGATGTCATAACCTTCAACTCCGGTGGCCTAGGCTCCGCATGTGCCTTTGAAATCAATGGTGGATGTTTTAAAGCGCCGCAAGTAGTAAGTAAATCACTTACTTATGCAGAATGTATGGCGCAAAAGGATGATTTAGAACTTGATTACTGTTGTTTCCAAAGTAACTGTTCAAATAAAGACTATTATGCTGGCGCAGCTCTAACATGTGGTGGTAAATCCAAAATGGCAAGTGCAGCAGATTTAGCAGCGATAGCAAGTGACATATACGGCACAACGCTAGGAGAATATGATGACCTAGAAATTAGTGCCGGTAAAACATACCGCGACTCAATCGGCTCTAAGTACGGTTTCTCAGATGCAAATTCAGCGTCGTTTTGGGTTTGGTCTGGGAGTGAGAACACTAACCTCGTCGTATACAGCCGACGCTTCTACTCTACGTACTCGAACTGGGGCACCTACTACCGACTCAACAGCGGCGGCTTAGTGTTGTGTAAAGGTGATTAACTCGGTTATTTGATATGGATAAATAAATAATTAATAACGCGGATGTTCTGTAGTTACCGAACATCCGCATTGTTTGTACCCTAATAGGCAATTACTCATATCTTAATGCATCAATCGGGTTGAGCAAGGATGCTTTATATGCCGGATAATAGCCAAATATTACTCCTATTGCACCGGAAAATCCTAACGATAATACAATCGAGGATGTCGTTATTGCTATCGTTGTATCGGAACACCATTTGATTAAATATGAACCCAGTATTCCTACAAGTACTCCGACAAGGCCGCCTATTATTGAAAGAATAAACGATTCTATTAAAAATTGTATTCTTATATCAGAAGCTTTTGCGCCTATTGCCATTCTTATCCCAATTTCTTTAGTTCTTTCTGTTACTGATACCAACATAATGTTCATAATGCCGATACCTCCGACGAGTAATGAAACGGATGCAATGGCTCCAAGTAAAATTGACATTGTACGGGCGGAAGATTTTATGGTTTCTTGCATTTCTGCAAGATTGCGAACTTCAAAATCATCGTCTTGAGTTTTACCTATATTGTGTCTGTCTCTTAGTAAATCGGTAATATCAGATTGCATTGTTGCAATAACTTTGTCATTTTGTGCTTTGACGTTTATCCTATCAACCATACCTGGAAACGCAGTTCCAAAAACTTTTTTCTGTGCCGTTGTTATTGGTATGAAAATTAAGTCGTCTTGATCCATACCCATTCCGCTTTGACCCTTTGATTTTAGAAGGCCAATTACTTTAAATGGAACATTACCAACGCGCATTGTTTTATTTATAGGGTCAACATCGCCAAATAATTCTGTTGCAACGGTATTTCCTATAATTGCAACTTTCGCATTGTTTTGTATGTCTTCGGGTACAAAATTTCGGCCGGATGTTATTTCATAATTTCTTATATATAAATAAGAGGCGGTTGTACCTCCTACAGAGGTTGACCAGTTCCTATTACCATGTGTTAGTTGACTCGTTCCGGAAGAATATGGGGCTACCGCAAGCACGCCACGACAATTTTTGGCAATCGCATCGGCATCTTTTAGGGTTAAAGTTGGTTTTGTACCTAATCCCATTCGCACGCCGCCCGATGTTGCTGAGGCAGAGCGTACCATTAGCAGATTGCTCCCCATTGATTCCATATCTTTTGCAATTTTTTGGCTTGAGCCAGTACCTACCGCAAGCATTATTATTACTGCGCTTACCCCAATTATTATGCCTAAACTTGTAAGCATAGAGCGCATTTTATTTATTTTTAATGACACTATCGCCATTTTTAGGATTGATTTTAATTCTATCATGTTTCTCTGGTTCTTTTCTTTTGCCATTCTTCTTTTGTATCATCAGAAATAATGTTTCCGTCTTTAAAACGTACAACACGTTTGCAATAATCTGCAATATCAGGTTCGTGTGTAACTAATACAATGGTCTTGCCGGTTTTTGCATTAAGGTTAACAAAAAATTCCATTACCTCTATACTTGTTTTGGTATCTAAATTTCCTGTCGGTTCATCGGCTAAAATTACCGGTGGATCATTAATAATTGCGCGTGCAATTGCTACGCGCTGTTGTTGACCTCCGGACATTTGGTTTGGCATGTGGTCCCAACGTTTTTCGATACTAACAATTTTAAGGGCTTCCATTGCGCGGCGTTCGCGTTCTTCTTCCGGTACTCCGTAATATATCATCGGAAGCATTACGTTTTCGAGCGCGGTTGTTCTTGAGATTAGGTTAAATCCTTGAAAAACAAAGCCAAGTTTTCTATTTCTTATGTCGGATAATTCGTCAGAATTCATCGAAAGTACATCAATTCCATCTAGGTAATATTCGCCCGAAGTCGGTTTATCAAGGCAACCAATCATATTCATAAATGTTGATTTGCCAGAACCTGATGTTCCCATAATTGCGACAAATTCACCTTTTTCAATAGATAATGAAACGCCATTTAGAGCATTAAAACTATCTTCGCCGGTTTGATATGTTTTGTATACGTTTTTAACTTCAATAAGACTCATTAAAACATCCTCATTGGTGGACGTCTTGTTCCATTTTTTGTGTTTTTGGCACCGTTTTTATATGCGCCGATAATAATTTTGTCACCTTCTTTGATGTTTTCAGAAATGATTTCAGTGGCTGAATCATCACTTATGCCTTCGTGAACGTCAATTCTTTTAGGTGTTTTTTTGTCTAAAATCCAGACACCTTGGTTTTGGTATTTTTGTCCGGTGGTTTCCGGGGTGAATTTTAGAGCTATATTTGGAACACACATTACATCGTGTTTCTTTTCCGTAATGATAGAAACATTGGCTGTCATTCCCGGTTTTAGTTTTAAATCTTCATTATCAACTTCCACGATTACTGAATATGTAACGACGTTTGAAACCGTTGTCGGAGAAAGGCGAACTTGTGTAACCATTCCGTTAAATGTTTGGTCCGGATAGCCATCAAGTGTGTATGTAACATCTTGCCCTTCGTCGACTTTTCCTATGTCAGCCTCTGAAACGCTTACTTCAATTTGCATTTTTGTTAAATCTTGAGCTATAGTGAACAACTCAGGAGCTTGAAAACTTGCTGCAACCGGTTGTCCAACATCGATTTCGCGAGAAATAATTGTTCCGGATACCGGTGCTGTGATTTTTGTGTATTCAAGATTTGTCAATGCTGTTTTATAATTTGCTTGATATTGTGCAATTTGTGCTTTGGCTGAATTTACTTGCGCAAGGTTTGCATAATAATCACTTTCCGCTTGGTCAAGTTCACTCTTTGCAATAAAATTCTTATTGTAAAGGTTTTTGTATCTATCATAAGTTTTTTTTGACATTGAAGTTACCGCATTCATTCTTGCCAAATTTGCTTGTGCATTTTGAATTTGAGCTTCATTCTGTTGCACGTTTGCCTCAAAAGTTCGAGGGTCAATTTCGGCAAGCAAATCGCCTTTTTGAACTTCAGAATTGTAATCTACATAAATCGCGCGTATAAGACCTGATACTGTCGAACCGACGCTGTATGTGTTAACAGGATTAATAGTACCAGAAGCTTCGACGTATTGAGTGATTGTACATTTTTTTACTTGCGCGGTTTCATATTTTACTGCATTTTTGTGTTTTGCGCTAAAAAATAATAGTGTTCCGCTTAAAATGGTAGCCGCTATTGCAGCGACGATATATTTTTTTCTAGGTTTCATTGTTATTGTCATCCTCATATAATTTTAAGGTTACATCTTGTTGAAGTCCCATGGCCTTTTCTAAATTTGCTCTTGCTACATTGTAATTGTATACCGCTTGTACGTAAGATTGTTGTGCGTTATTGTAATTTACCTTAGCATCTTGTAGTTGAATATAATCTCCTATTCCGACTGCATATCGGCCGTCTGCAAGTTCAAAATTTTCTAATGTTTGGCGAACTTTTATTCCTAAAAGTGGAATTTGTTTTTCTAATTGTTTCATATTTATATATAAATTTTGGACTTCGAAATATATATTTTGTTCGAGTAAATCGATTTCATTTTGAGCAAGTGCAATCTGCAATTTTCCCGAATCAATTTCGTTTTTCTTTTGCAGAATATTTACACTGCTTCTTGCCGTAAAACCTAGAGAGTATGAGTTTGTAGAATACTGATCGCGAAAACCATATCCGGCGGTGGCGCTAATTTCCGGGTAGTATTCTCTCTTTATATAAAGTAGAGCTTGTTCCATTGCCTCTAATGTTGCTTGGTAGGATTTTAAATCCGGGCGGTTTTGTTTGGCCAGATTTACCGATTCTTCAAAAGAGTATGGAAATGGTTTGAAATTGTAATTTTCCAGAACGTCCATTTTTTTTACTTCGGAAGTAAGAAAAGCATCAGAAACTTCTTTTGGAGTTTTGCTCAAATCTTTTGTTTCGGAAATTTTCTGTAAATTTACCGGTATAACGTTTCGCGAAAAACTAAACGCTTCGGTTGTTTCGATATCATATTCCGGTGCATAAGCAACGTACATTGAGTTATTTAATTTTACAAGTGCATTTTGGTATGTTTTTTCGGCGTTTACTAATGCAACTTTTGAATCAGACAAGTTTACTTCAGCATTAACCAAATCGATTTTAGAGCGTATGCCTTCTTCAAAATAGGCTTTGGTTCTTTGATAGTTGCGTTCATTAATTTGAACGTTTGCTTTTTCTACATCAAGATTTGCTTTTGCGGCCAAAACACCGTAATAATTAATCATTACAGTATAAACCGTTTGCAAAACAATGTTGTCAAAATTGTATTCAGCCGCAATTCTATTGAATTTTTGCATTCTGATGCGTGCGTTTGTTTTGCCAAAATTAAAAATAAGTTGATTTAAGTTGGCTTCTGCACTATAAATCTGAGAGCTTGAATCTAAACGTGTTGTTCTAGTTGAACCAAGATTATAGCCGGTTCCGATACCTATAGTTGGGAAAAAAGCCGCTTTGGCTATCGAAACATCGTTTTTAGCTATTCCGTAATTGTAGCGTGAACGTTTTACATCGGGACTGTTTTGTAGCGCTAAATTTAGGCAGTCTTTAAGGCTTAAAACTGAATTTTTTTCGACTAAGATTTTTTCTGCACATATCCCAGTTTGCGCAAATAATACTGTTAATAAACTAATTGTTAGTATTTTTTTTCTTATATTCAAATATTGCTAATCCTATGTATATACTACATTAATACAACGATTATATATGATTTATTGTTCATTTTAAATCGTATAATTATATGAAAATTATTTTGCTTCTTTTAGTGTCCAAAAGTCAGGTTGAAAAAGTACTAAAAATGGGATTAATTCAAGACGTCCTACAATCATGTTTATGATGAATAAAATTTTTGTAATTACTTGCATATCGCTGTAATTGCCGAGAGGCCCTATAATGTTGCCAAATGCCGGACCGATATTACCCAATGATGCGATAG
Organism: Candidatus Gastranaerophilaceae bacterium; assembly: GCA_045538535.1. GTDB lineage: Bacteria > Cyanobacteriota > Vampirovibrionia > Gastranaerophilales > Gastranaerophilaceae > RUG14219. The sequence goes on from JAZSRN010000082.1 coordinate 6,604, forward strand.
CACCGCTCAGTCCGATTACCGCATTTTGTTCTACAATTGTCATAACAACTGCGCTTACTCCGAATATAAAGAAATAGAAAAATGCAAAAACAACTATTTGACTTAGTGTGTCATTTGGTACGTTTGTATTGTCCAATTTTATATTTATAACCGCATTTGGATGTAGGATTTTCATTAATGAGCTTTTCATTGATTTGAAAATCAATAGCCATCTGCTCATTTTTATACCGCCACCTGCCGAACTTGCGCAAGATCCCATGAATATAACTAAGAATAGTAAAATTTTTGGTGTTAAATTCCATTCTGTATAATCGCTACTGACACTTCCTGTGGTTGTTGCCAGACTTATTACTTGGTAAAACGCATTTGTTATACTGGATGAGGTATTTGTACCGTTTAAAAATAGTGAAAATGCAATTAATAGTGACATAATAATTATCATTTTTGCATAAAGTCTAAATTCTTCACTTTTAAAAAACAAGGATATGTTTTTGTGAACAATGACTTGATATTGTAATACGAAACTTGCGCCGGAAAAGAACATAAAAATTATAACAATCCAATTTATTATATTTGAATTGTAACCCATAATACTTTCCGGATGTGGCGAAAATCCACCGGCGGAAAGTGTGGAAAGAGCATTACAAATCGCGTCAAATAAAGGCATTCCCGCCCAATATAAACAAATTACTGCTAATATAGTTAAGCCTAAATAAACTTTCCATAATGCAGATGCTGTGTTTCTAATTCTTGGCGTAAATTTATCTTCGGTAGGGCCCGGTGTTTCTGCAAAAAACATTTGTCGGCCGGCAACTGCAAATTGTGGAAGGATTGCTATAAATAATACGATTATTCCTAAACCGCCTAACCATTGTGTAAAAGAACGCCAAAAGAAAAATGTTTTTGGATAATCAAAGTGTGTTAAGATGGTTGCGCCGGTCGTTGTTATTCCTGATACAGCTTCAAACAGTGCGTTTAAAGGGTTTAGACCGAAACTTAAGTACGGAATTGATGCAATAAGTCCAAATACAATCCACGACATCGCAACAACAAAAAGTGCTTCAGCTTTTTTAATATCATTTAATGCATCCGGTTGTGATGCGTTCGGAACGTAATTTCTAAGGGCAAATCCAAAGGTTGATGATATTGCGCCGGCAACAATAAACGGCATAATTGCATTGTATTCTTTATAAAATATTGCTATAATTACCGGAACAAGTATAACAATTCCAATATATGTAAGTACCAGTCCAATTGCATTAGCAAGATAATTTAAGCGCATAAAATCAACCTACCTTGAAAAATTCCTTTATAATTGCAGCATTATCAGCTGTCGAGAAAATTATCATTATATCTTTATCTTTCAACTCTGTATCGCCTTTTGGAATTATTACGTTATTCCGACGTTGAACGATACCTATTATTGCGTGTGCCGGGAATTTGATATCCATTATTTTTTTACCTGCAAAATCAGGAGTGACAACAATTTCTATAACTTCACCTTGGCCTTGTTCTACGGTGGCAAGAATATCAATGTCATTTTCGGCTAAATCATTTTTAACTTCATTGATTGAAGAAGTTTTTGACGATACAGCTATATCAATACCTACTTTTTCAAATAACGGGATATTTAAAACTTTTGAAACTCTGGCAATAACTCGCTTTACACCTAATTGTTTAGCAAGTAAAGAGCATAGAAGGTTTCTTTCATCGTTATTTGTTACGCTGACGACTACGTCGCAGTTTCCGATTTCTTCTTCATCTAAAATTTTTAGGTTTGTTCCATCAGCGTTTATTACCAATGTGTTTGACAGTTCTTGTGATAATAATAAGCATCTGTCGTAATCTTTTTCGATAATTTTAGTTTTAATTTTTACCGCTTCAAGGTTTTTGGCAAGCATTAAACCGACATTACCTCCACCAATTATGGCGACAGATTTTACATGTTCTTTTTCGTGGAAAAATGTTCCGGCCAAAATGTCTAAAGAATGCGAAGTTCCCATAAATATTAATTTATCTTCGGCATTTAAAATGGTTTCGCCGTTAGGAATAAATAGTTCGCCGTTTCTTGTGATGCCTACAATTAGAGTATCTTTTGTGAAGTTACAATCTCGAATTTTTTTGCCTACAATCGGTAAATTTTCTTTTACTTTATATTCAAGTAATCGGGCTTTGTCATCAGCAAAATTTTCTACATCAAGCGCGTGAGCAACCGTTACAATGCGAAAAATCTCTTGAGTAAGAAGCTCTTCCGGCCAAATAATATAATCAATAAAGAAGTCACAAAGTCCGTCTTCTCCTCCAAGTTTTAAGGTCTTTTTGTATTCTTCTCTACTAACAAAGCAAATCGTTCGAATTCCGCTTAATTTTTTAGCTGTTAAACAAGCAACAATATTTGCTTCATCAATCGTTGTGCAAGCAATAAAAACATCCGCATTTTTTATGTCGGCAGCCTTTAAAACGTCTATATTTGAGGCATTTCCACGAATAAACCTTATATCTAGTTTGTCAAATTCATCACTACGGTTTTCTTCTTTATCAATTATTGTGATGTCGTGATCTTCAAAAAATTCTGTAGCAAGCAAGCATCCGACTTCTGTTGCTCCGTAAATAACTATTTTCATTGTTTACACCCTAAATATTGTTGCAACTAATCCTATTACTGCGGCTCTTAATATTTCCAGTGCGATAATTGCTACAATTGGAGAAAAATCAAGCCCGCGATATGGAGGAATGATTTTTTTAAAAATATTTAGATAGCCATCAGTAACTTGTCTGATTGTAAACCATGGGTTCTTGTTCCAATCGACATTTGGAACCCAGCTTAAAAATATTCTTAAAATAATTAAGAAATAAAATAAATTGAATATACTGTTAAATCCGTTTATTAAACCCATTATCTACCTCTTTATAATTGCGAGTTTTTCTTAGTGTTGAAACAATCACAGTGATTTTGCTCTGTAGGTATTTTTTCAATCATTTTGAACAATAAGCTTTTTAAGTTTTCAACATTTGAATTGAATACTTCAATAACTTCGTGATGCGAAACCGGTGGTACATCGCCAACCAAACCGGCATCATAATCGGTAATTAAAGATATATTCAATGGACACATATCCATTTCTTTTACTAGGTATGCTTCTGGAAATGCTGTCATGTTAATAACTTCCCAACCTTGGTTAGTAAAGAATTTTGATTCTGATTTTGTTGAAAATCGTGGGCCGTTTATAACTACAACGGTACCGGTTTCGTGTATATTAATTCCTAATTCTTTACCGGTTTCAATGGCCAATTTTCTTAATTCTGGGCAATATGTTTCAGCCGCAGAAGGGTGAGTTACGATTGGACCTTCAAAAAATGTTGTTTTTCTTCCGTCTGTCCAGTCAACAAATTGATCACAAATTACAAAATCGCCCGGTTTTACGTGTTTTTGTAAGCTTCCGGCAGCACAAGGTGAAATTACTCTTTTACATCCAAGATGTTTCATAGCCCATACGTTTGCTCTGTAGTTGATTAAATGAGGTAAAATCGTATGGTTTCTACCATGTCTAGGCATAAATGCAACTTTGTGCCCGCCAATTTCACCAATAAAAACGTTATCGCTAGGCATTCCGTATGGTGTTTCAATTTTTACTTCTTCAATATTTTCTAAAAATTTATAAAATCCAGATCCGCCAAATACGCCGATTTCAGCTAATTGTTTATTTGTCATATTATTCTCCTTTTTAAACCTTGTTTTATTGTATCACAAAGAAGAAAATGTTTTTATAAAAAAGGGGCTCTCAAAAAAATCTTTACAATTCTTGTTAAGGCTTATTGTAACAATGTTTTTGACCGTTTAAAAGTGTTAATTAGACACTTGGTTCTTGAAATTTAAACTTTTTGTTATACAATGTTAATATAAATATTCCAAAAACGCGCCAATACGCGATTAGGGAGAGTCAAGACTTTTCGTTTTTGTGGGATTGGGGAAAGGATATCAACAACACAGCCGATAGAATTTCTTTGATTTTGGGATTTCAATTTACAATATAGAGGATTTTATTTTGAAAAAAACATTACTATTAACTTTTACGTTAGTCCTAATGTTATTTGCACAAAATGTTTCAAGTGCGAGTGACGTAAAAACAGTAAAGGCGGCAATAGTAAAACACGCGATAGAGCTTGGTGTTGACCCTGCTCTTGCACTTAGTATTGCCCGAACGGAATCAGGTTTCCGTCACGAAGCAAGAAGTCGTTATGGCGCAGTAGGAGTTTTTCAATTAATGCCGTCTACTGCGAAAAGAATGGGACTAAATCCGTATTCTTTGAATGATAATATCAAAGGCGGAATTATGTATTACAAAAATATGTACAAAATGTTTGGTTCTACAGAACTTGCTCTGGCAGCATATAATGCAGGTCCTGGCAATGTTAAAAAATATAAGGCTGTGCCTCCGTTTGCTGAGACAAAACGTTTTGTTACGAAAATTATGTCTGATTATAACCGTCAGAAAACAAATCCGGATCCGGCAGTTTTAGAAGCTAAAAAATTAAAAACTCCGGGCGCTCCGGCAGTAATGGCAGAAATTAAACAACCTGCAAAAATTGAAGCTCGTATTCAAGAAGCAAAAGAACTTCAAGCTGAAATTATCGAGCAAAAGCCAGTAGAAATAGAAGTTAATGTTGGCGTAGAATCAGTTTCAATTTAGTAGTTTAATCAGTATTTTAAAGCCCCCGAATGGGGGCTTTATTTGTTATTATGAATTATATGCTTTGAAAAATTCTTGCAATAGTTCATGTCCTTTAAGTAAAGATAAATAGTCTAAATTTTCGCTTTTAGAGTGCATATTGCATACGGTTGCCAAGCCTACCAGATATGGCGCAAATGTTTCTCCGTATTTGTTTTTTTCGTTTGCGTATATATGAGTTTCAGCTCCTGCGTGAAAAGTTGTAATATCAGGTTCCACACCTACTTTACGCGCAACGGCTTCAAATAATATTGGCAAATAATCATCGTCTGTTTTTTCAAACGGTGGAAGGTGTTCTTCAAAAGTTAGTTCAGCTTTTGCTATGCCATTGTATTCATTATTAAAGTTTTCAATGATTGTTCTAAATTCATTTTTAAGTTCTTCTTCTTTTGCTCTTGATGAGCTACGAATAGAATAGGATACTTTTGCTTCTGTATTAATTATATTTGTAACCTCAAAATCTCCGGCTATTATTCCTCCTAAATTGCAAGAGGTAACCGCTTTACCGTTTTCATCTGCAAAGTATAATCCTTGAGGACATTTAGAAATAATGTCTGCGATAAGTTTTGCAGCATTTTTTCTGGTTGTATCTGCAATATCAATTCCGGAGTGGCCTCCTTTTGGTGCATTAACGGTTATTTTTGCTAATGTATAACTTGCGCCGGCAACTTCAAATTGTCCTAGTGTGTCACTATCACATACTAATATGTATTTTGAATTTATGTTTTTAAATTCTGCGTGTCTAATTCCGGACATGCCGTGTTCTTCGTCACGAGTAAGCATTATTTCTAATCCCCCGTGTTTTTGGTTTGAATTTACTATTTCTTTTGCCAGTAAAAGTGCATTTGCAACGCCGGCTTTGTCATCTGCACCGAGTGTACGGTTTTGTGCCCTTATTAAGTCCCCTTCTAAATACACATTTACCGGACTGTCATCTCCGATTACATCCATGTGTGCTGATAACATCAAGGATTGTTTTGTTTCATCTGTGGCCGGAATTTGTATGTGAATGTTTTTGTAATTGTCTAATTTATAGTTAATGTTGTTGTTTTTGCAATATGTTTCAATCCATTCAATTACTTTTTCCTCTTTCATTGAAGGCGAAGGAATTTGTGCCAAGTTGCAAAACAAATCAATAAGTTCGTAATTTTTTCTTAAATCTTCAAGTTTATGCATATAAGTCTCCCTTTTTCGAAAAATATTAACACAAAATAAAGAAAAGCGGTAGATATAACTACCGCAATATGAAATTGTATAGTTTAAATTATTAATTGTATATTTTTTTGTTTAAATCAGCTTTTCTAATACGTATATTTACCGGAGTGATTTCCACAAGTTCATCATCACTGATATATTCCATAGAATCTTCCAATGACATAGTTTTTGGCGCTTGTAGAGTAACCATTACATCAGCGGTTGCACTACGCATATTGGTTAATTTTTTAGTTTTACATATATTTACGACAATATCTTGAGGTTTGTTGCATTCTCCAATAATCATTCCTCTATAAACTTTTGTTTTTGGGGTTACAAAGAACACACCTCTATCTTCGAATTGAGCCAATGCATACGGAATAGCCTCACCTTGTTCAATCGCAATAATAGAGCCGTTTCTTTGGCGTGGAATATCTCCTGCATAAGGTCTGTAATGTAAAAATGTATGATACATAATGCCTTCGCCGCGAGTCATTCTTATAAATTCACTTCTAAAGCCAATTAATCCTCTGGCAGGAATATGGAACGTCATATTAGTACGTCCTTTAGCATTTTGCATATCTTTCATTTCGCCTTTACGTCCGGAAAGTCTTTCAATGCAACTTCCCGCGTATTCTTCAGGAACGTCAACTATTAAATTTTCAAACGGTTCGCATTGCTCACCATTTATTTCTTTATATATTACTTCTGGTTTTGACACTTGAAATTCATAACCTTCACGACGCATAGTTTCAATTAGTATGCCAAGGTGCAATTCGCCTCGTCCTGATACTCTGAATACATCAGTTGAGTCTGTTTCTTCTACTCTTAAGCTAACATTTTTTTCTAATTCATCGAAGAGTCGTTTTCTAAGTTGACGAGAAGTTACGAATTTTCCTTCTGTACCGGCAAAAGGGCTATCATTTACAGAAAAATTCATTTGAAGTGTTGGTTCATCGATTTTTATAAGTGGAAGTGCAATCGGATCAGTCGGTGAACAAATAGTTTCACCAATTTGAATATCGCTGAATCCTGCAATGCCTACGATATCACCAGCAAATGCAGAGTCTATTTCAGTACGGCCTAAATCGTGGAAACCGTATAGTTTTGTGATTTTGCCGCGTTCTTGTGTGCCATCAGCGTGGATTACACAAACTTGTTCTTGAGAATTTATTTTACCGTTTACAATACGTCCGATAACAATTCGACCAACGTAATCATTGTAATCAAGAGTTGTTGCGTGAAATTGTAGCGGTTTTTCACTGTCACCCTCTGGCGGTTGGATGTTTGAGAGTATGCAATCTAATAATGGACTCATGTCTTTTCTGTCGTCATCCAAATCTTTTATTGCAAATCCATTCAAACTGCTTGAAAATACAAACGGGAAATCAATTAAATCTTCTCTGTCTGTCAATTCGGTAAATAAATCGAAAACTTTGTCCAAGGCGGTTAAAGGTTCCGCTGCAGGTTTATCAATTTTATTTATAACAACAATAATTCTCAATCCCAGTTCCAATGCTTTTGATAGAACAAATCGGGTTTGCGGCATTGGGCCTTCAGCTGCATCAACAATTAATAATGCGCCATCTACCATCCCTAATACCCGTTCAACTTCACCGCCAAAATCGGCGTGACCCGGTGTATCAATAACATTAATCTTAGTGTCTTTGTAGTTAATGGAGATGTTTTTAGATAAGATTGTTATTCCACGTTCTCTTTCAAGGTCGTTGCTATCTAAAACTCGTTCTTGGACTTGTTGATTTGATCTGAAAGCTCCGGCTTGTTTTAGCAAGCAATCAACCAGTGTTGTTTTGCCATGGTCAACGTGTGCAATAATCGCTATATTTCTAATGTTTTCGTTTGTAATTGTCATATAATCCGTCTTTTAAATTCTAGCTAAATATTAATGTGCTATTTATTAGTGTAAATTTCACACTAGTATATTATATTGCACAAAATAAAATTTCAAGTAAAAAAAATGTAAAAATTTAATATTTGTTATTTAAATATTTTATTTTTTAATCTAGAGATTATATTTTGGTATTTCAAAAAGCTCGTTGTTTGCGTCTTTTGCGACGAATTCAAGATAATAATTCATTGCTTTGTCTTTAGCGGACTCATAAAACTCATCTGATACAAATTGTTTATGCAGAGCAGTTCTTTCTCCGGAGTAATTTCCCAGATGTTTTGCATAAGTTTCAATTACAGCCTTATCTAATCCTCCACCATAGGCCTTTGTTTTTGCATCAGTTCCGGAAGGTCGAATTTCAATATATTTGTCTTCAAATTCCATATAAGTGCCATCTCCTACGAATTTTATTGATTTTAATTCGTCAAAAATCAAACCTGGAAATGCGTCATTGAGTACTTTTTTAACATCGTCTAAGGACATAACATTTTCTTTAACGGCAATTGCCATAGATAGGAAAAATAAGTCATTTTTGGTCCTTTTTTTCTCTCCGTCTATTTTGGCTTGTTTTAATTTTTCGATATCAGGTTCTGATTCATTATAATATGCTATATCAACTCTTGTATCAAAGCGGCCGTTTATTTTGTTTTCGTCAAAAACTTTAACAAGAGTTTCAGATAATGATTTTTGTTCTTCTTCAATTCTTGCAATGAGTGCTGAAGCAACAATAATCGCTTCTGTTGCAGATTTTTCTCTCATAGCAATTGCTTTTCTGCCGGTTAAAGAGCTTATTAAATCTTCGCATCCCATAATCATACCGCCCGATTCTTCACCTGCGAATAGTAAACGAGGATTTTGTCCAAGGTTTATTTTATTCGCAAACACATCGTCAAGGATTACATCTTCTTTTGGAGAATTTTTAAGTTTTAATTCAACTTTTTTCATAATGTTTGCAATTTCTTTAAATCCAACTGGTACATTTATAACGTTTACACCTTGATTTTTAGCCCATTCATCCCATGATAAGGCTGAGGCGGTTGTTTTGATAATAAATCTTGGATGATTGTTCCATAAATTTTGATTTTTAAGTTGTTTTGAATAAAAATCCATAAGCATTAAAAACGCTTGATTTGCTGTAAAGACGGTCAATATACGGTTATTGCCAAGTTCAACAAAATCTATGCCGTTATTGGTGAGAAAATCTGAACGAGTTGCACTCTCGACTTGCGTTATTGTTAGTCTGTCGTGGTCTGGATCAGTAATTAAAACAACTGTATTTAAAGGGTAATCTTTGAGTTTTTCGTTATAATTCAAAGTTTCAATTACCGGAAAGAATTTTTCATTACCTTTGCGAGTTGCAATAACTGTTGCATCTACAGAATAGTCATAAAAAGCGTTTTCGCCTTTAGGTGTAACATTATATTTGCCGATTGAATGGAAGAAAGGATCTTCTTCTGTATTAAACCAATCAAATTTGTCTGCAATACCTAATTTTTCCAGCACTCGAGACAAGGTTCTATATGCAGAACCTCCAACATTTTCAATTACAATTTTGTTTTTAAGTTTTTTTATTAATTCTAAATTAGGGTTTTGTGCAACGCCCGATTTTAAATATTCAACATACAAATCAACGCCATCATTAAGTTTTGTCATAATGGTTTCGTCAATCAAATTGTTTTTAGATGCTGAAAATTTTATTTGGTAAGAACCATTTTCTTCTGTTGTTTTGAAAATTTCAGAAATTTTATTTACAAATTCCAGAGATTCTTCCGGAAGATACTGGCTCCCTTGAGAATTCAAATCTTTTGTCGCATTTTTAACTGAAATGCCGTGTGATGAAGTAATGTATTCGCCGCCAAGCAAATCTAATTTGAACGCTAAAAATGAGGCCATCCATATAGGAATAGTTTTTCTTTCTTTTGGCGTAAGTGTTTTTATCCCTTGTGCCGCTTGAATTCTGGCAATTGCATCTAAATAAAGTGCAGAGTTGTAGCGAACTTCTCGACCTACGATTTTTAGTATTTCAGATTGCGGATATTTTTCTCTTGCTACCAGCGCTTTTGCTAATGTTGCAAGAACCACGCCTACAAGATTTATCGGAAATCTTGTATCTTGAGGGAAAAGTATGTTTTGTGGCCCTCTAATGCCGGCTGTTGAAACTTTTGCTTCTTTAGCATAGTTATCAAACCATTCTTTTAAATTTAGACCTTCAGGATTTGTTTTAGAATTATAAGGATAAAGATGTTCTTTTTTTAGTGTAAAAACAAACTCATTTTCATTTGTTAAATCAATAAGATTTAAATCCTTGATATAATCCGGAGTTTTTTCATAAACACTTTTAAATAATTCATTTTCCAGTGCGTTTAGCGATTCTTTAATTTTTACCATAACATCTTCTCCCTTTTTTCTATCAAAATTATACTAAAAATTTAATAATTGTACAATAATGTATTTTTACGATATAATATTCTTAGATAAAGGGAATGTTTTGTATGTTAAAAAAAGAAAGAAGAAATTATACCAAAAGAGAAGCGTCTGAGTTTAATTGTTTCAGAACATTTTTCCAGATTTTAGTTTGTAAAATTGGTTATATGATTAGGTTTAAGTTGATTTACAGATTAAAAGTAGAAGGTCTTGAAAATGTTCCTAAAGACAATGACTATATTGTTTGTGCAAATCATTTATCAACTTTAGATCCACCGTTGATGTGCGCCGTTATGCCTAGAAGGGTTTCATTTATGGCCAAAAAAGAGCTTTTTGATATAAAATTTATCAGATGGTGGATTGATTGGCTGGGAGCATTTGCTGTAAATAGAGAAAGCCTTGACCCGTCAACTGTTAAAACTGCAGCAGAAATCAAAAAAACACAGTGGGTTTTGGGTATTTTTCCGCAAGGAACACGTGGAGTTCCTGGAGAGATACGGAATGTTAGTAAAGGTTTTGCCGGTTTGGCGCGTCTTACTAAGTGTAAAGTTTTGCCCGTTGGAATTTTGGGGACAGAAAAAGCTACTCATATTCCATTTGGAGGAAAAATTACAGTCAAGATAGGAAAACCTATTCCTTACAGCAAAAATACCGATGAAGTTCGTGATCAATGGATTAGTTCTATACAAGAGCTAACCGGCTATAAATATATATCTGAAGAAGAACAAGAATATGAGGAAGTAGAAAATGAGCAATAGTGAAAGAAATTACAACAGAAGATATCCTTCTGAATACAATTGGTTCAGAACACTTTTTTATATGACTTTTGTACTGATTGTAGTGCGACCGTTTATGGCAATATTTTATGATTACAAAATTACGGGTAGAGAAAATATTACTAAACGACAAAAATCTGATAAACTACTATATACCGGGAATCATGTTTCGCATTTTGACCCGCCAATGATTTCTTTGGCTTGTTGGCGTCCGATAGCTTATATGGCAAAGAAAGAACTTTTCCAAAAGGGTGATAAGTTTGAATGGTTAGTTAAAAGATTGGGTGCTTTCGCCGTTGATAGAACAAAACCTGAAATCGCAACTTTTAAAACGGTAAAAGATATATTGTCAACAAGTTGGTCAATAGGTGTTTTTCCGCAAGGGGGTATTAGACCTTATGGTAAATTAGAAGATATTAAAAAAGGTTTTGTTGTTATTGCCAAAAATGCAAAGGCAGATATTGTTCCGGTGGCAATTTCAGGTTTTACTGGTTATCCAAAACTTAAACCGTTTACAAGACGCAAAGTTCATTTGCATGTTGGTACTCCTATCTCGTATAAATTACCAGAAGATGTAATTATATATGAATGGTGTAAACAAATATCTGAACATGCTGAATATGAGAATTGTGCACCAATTCCAGAGAGTTATAAAGAAAAAAATGAAACCGTTATGGTTTAGATATAAAACTTAAATTTCATATTTTCCATGTTGGGTCAATTGACCCAACACTTTTTTTATTCAATCACAATAAACAAAAAAATGGGAAAGTCTTTACGCTTTCCCTGAAAGGAGGTATAGGGCTTTCGCCCTATAAGTCTTTGTAAAAATTCAAAAACATATTAAATATTTTTATACGAATTCGCAAATCTGTCAACATACAATGTATGCAACAATTCATGTGCTTTATGCGAATTTGGTGCTTCTAAATATTCAGCATATAGTTTTTGAATAGACGGATTGTAATGAGATTTTCTAAATTGTAATTCAGTATCTTCTTTGTATAATCCATCTGCACGTTCTTGTTTAATTGTTGAATTATCGCAGCTATTCGGTTGCCCGCCTCCGTTAATGCAGCCGCCAGGGCAAGCCATAACTTCTAGCATTTGAAAATCTGCTTTGCCTTCTTTGATTTCTTGAATAGCTTTTTCAGCTTCTCTTAGTGTAGACACAACTCGTACAACTAATTTTGTACCTTTTAAATCAAGTTCAATTGTTTTTGAACGGTTAGAAGTTCCGCGCATTTGTTTTATATCTACATCTTGGAGAGTTTCGCCGGTTGCAAATTCGTAAGCTGTACGTACAGCAGCTTCTGCAACCCCACCGGAAGCGCCAAAAATTGTTGCAGCACCGGTATATTCTCCAAACGGATTGTCTGGTGTGCTGGCAACTAATTTATTGAAATCAATGCCGGCACTTTTAATCATTCGGCCTAATTCTTTTGTTGTTAATACAAAATCTGTGTCCGGATGCCCGTTCGTAGTAAGTTCTGGTCGTTTGCATTCAAATTTTTTCGCAGTGCAAGGCATAATTGCAACAATTGTCATGTCTTCACGACTGATATTTAGTTTTTCCGGTACTAATTTACCTAAAACCGGTGACAACATAGACATTGGTGATTTGCAAGATGATAGATGTTTTAGCATATCCGGATGTTGATCTTCCAAATATTTTACCCAAGCCGGGCAACAAGAAGTAAACAACGGTAAATTTTCACCGGCTTTTAATCTTGCCAAAAATTCGGATGCTTCTTCCATAATAGTTAAATCCGCACTAAAGTTTGTGTCAAACACTAAGTCAAAGCCCAACTTTCTGAGTGCAGCATCAATTAAACCAATAGTGTTAGTTCCGGCTGGTAAACCAAACATTTCACCAAGTGCAACACGTACCGCCGGTGCGATTTGCACAACAGTTTTTTTGTTAGGGTTAGTGATATCAGCCCAAACAGCTTCGATATCGGATTTGATAGTAAGTGCTCCTGTAGGGCATACGGCCGCACATTGACCGCAATTAACGCAATCAACTTGCCCCAAAGGTCTGCCCGCCATTGGTTGAACAACAGTTTTTGAGCCTCTATTGGCAAAACCTAACACTGCATGACCTTGGAATTCATCACAAGCGCGTACGCAAGCTCCGCAAAGTATGCATTTGTTCGGGTCGCGAACTAAAGATGGGCTGCTATCGTCTACCGGAAGATAATCCTCCAATTTCTTTTCCGGATATCTAATTTTTCTAACTCCATATTCTTCTGAATATTTTTGTAATTCGCAAGCGCCTGATTTTTCGCAAGTTAAGCATTCTTTATCGTGGTTTGCTAATAGCAATTCCAAGACGGTTTTTCTAATTCTTCTGGTTTTTTCAGTATTAAGATGGATTTTTAAACCGTTTTCTGGAGGCATTGTGCAAGAAGACTGTATTCCTCTTCCTTCAACTTCAACAACACACATTCTGCAAGCACCAAACGGAGTTAAATCAGGGCGATAGCAAAATGTTGGAACGTTCATTCCTGCTTTTCTTATTACTTCAAGAAGATTTGGTTCATTTGTGAATTCTACTTCTTGACCGTCAATATACATAACTTTTTTATCTGTCATTTTTTTATTCCTTTTAAATTTTCACTCAAATGTATCACTCTAATACTATCGCTTTGAACGGACAACCTTTCAAGCAAGCTTCGCATTTAATACACTTGTCTTGATTGATTTTGTGCGGTTGTTTGAGTTCACCTTCAATTGCGCCGACAGGACAACATCTTGCGCATTTCGTACAGCCTTTGCACAATTCAGGTACGATTGTAATTTTTTTCATAGCTGTACAAACACCAGCCGGACATTTTTTGTCTTTTATGTGTGCGATGTACTCATCTTTAAAATATTTCAAAGTGGAAAGAACTGGGTTTGGTGCCGTTTTACCTAAACCGCAGAGTGAACCGTCTTTAACTGATTGAGCTAATTCTTCTAACATGTCTAAATCTGACATTTCACCTTTACCGGCTACAATTTTTTCAAGAATTTTTAACATGTTTTTTGTGCCTTCGCGACAAGGAACGCATTTTCCGCAAGATTCATTTTGCGTAAAGTTCATAAAGAATCTCGCAACTTCTACGATACAAGTGTCTTCGGCCATTACAACCAGTCCGCCAGAACCTACCATCGCTCCGGCTTTAATTAAGTTATCATAATCCATTGGGATGTCTAAGTGTTCTTCAGTTAAGCATCCGCCGGAAGGACCACCAATTTGAACGGCCTTGAATTTTTTGCCGTTTCTTATGCCGCCTCCGATGTCAAATACAATTTCGCGTAGGGTTGTTCCCATTGGAACTTCAATAAGGCCGGTATTATTTACTTCACCGGTTAGGGCAAAAGTTTTAGTTCCTTTAGACGTTTCGGTACCCATTGATGAGAACCATTCAGCGCCTTTTAGTATAATAACCGGTACGTTTGCAAGTGTTTCAACGTTATTAATTAATGTTGGGCGACCAAACAAACCTTTGTTAGCTGGGAAAGGCGGTTTTGGACGAGGCATACCTCTTTCGCCTTCGATAGAAGCAATAAGAGCAGTTTCTTCACCACAAACAAATGCACCGGCACCTTCCTTAATGTGAATTTCAAGACTAAAATCAGAACCCATTATGTTTTTGCCTAAGAAGTTTCTTTCTTCAACATCTTTAATAGCTTTTCTTAATCTTGTAATAGCAAGAGGATATTCTGCACGCACATAAATATATGCCTCATCAGCGCCAATTGCAAATGCTGCAATGGCAATACCTTCAAGAAGTTTATGTGGGTCACCTTCCATAACGGATCTATCCATAAATGCACCAGGGTCACCTTCGTCACCATTACATACTACATAAGACTTTCCACCTTTATTCGCAGCAGTAAATCTCCATTTGCGACCGGTTGGGAAGCCTCCGCCTCCACGACCTCTTAAGCCGGATTTTTCAATAGTATCAACAACTGCATCCGGATTGTTTTCTTCTAAAACTTTATAAAGAGCTTCGTAACCTCTAACTGCAATTGCTTCATCTAAACATTCAGCATTGATGTGGCCACAATTAGCAAGAGCGGTACGTGTTTGTTTAGCATAGAAATTGATATCTTCACTTTTTTGAACTTTTTGATGAGTCATTGGGTCGGTATATAGTAATCTTTCTACCGGAATTCCGTTTTTGATGTGAGATTCATAAATTTCGTCAACATCAGACTCTTTAACTTTTACGTAGGCCGTATGTGATTCCGGAATTATAACAAGTACACCTTGTTCACAAAAACCATGACATCCGGTTGGCACAATCGTAACTTTGTCTTCGTGTGTAAGTGCTTCTACATTAGCACCTAAAGCCTTAAATCTTTCTATGACTTTTGTTGCGCCGTTAGCCATACAGCCGGTACCGCAACAAACCAATACTCTTAAGCCTTGTTTTTTTATTTCTTCTTGAGCTTTAAGTTGTTCATCTTTAATATTTATATTTAATGTTGTTTTTTCCATTTTACGCTTCCTCTTTCAATAGAGTATCCAATACAATTTTTATAGCATCTGATGTCATTTGCGGATAAACTTTTCCATTGATAACTACAACCGGAGCCAAACCGCACGCACCTAGGCAGCTAACTGTTTCAAGTGAAAATAATCCGTCTGCAGATGTCATTTTGCCATCAGTTAAATCAAGCCTTGATTTAATTGCATTTAATACCGGCATTGAACCTCTAACGTGACATGCTGTACCATCGCAAACTTTTATTTCGTATTTGCCTTTTGGTTCTAATGAAAACTGTGCATAAAATGTTGCAACACCGAAAACCGTAGCGGGCGAAAGGCCTTCCATTTTTGTTCCGATGTATGTCATTGCGTCTTCAGGTAAATATCTGAAAACTTCTTGAACTTTTTGCAATATAGCAATCAAGTTCGATTTTTTACCGCCATAAAAGCTGATAATTTCATCCAGCTTAGATGTGTCGATTTTGTGAGAATCCTTTACACTCATCTCGTACTCCTATATATATGTATAACACTATGATTGTATATAACCCAAAACGTTACAATCTGCCTAAATTATCACACATTTATAAAATAAAATCAAGCATTTATTTTTTTGTAACAATATTTATTTATCGGACAAATTTCGCATTTTGGATTTCGAGGGGTGCAGATATTTTGACCATGAGTTACCATAAGGGTATTTATATCCAACCAGAATTTTTTAGGTAATGTTTCTCGAAGTGCAAATTCGGTTTCTTCAGGAGTTTTGGTTTTTATATAACCTATACGATTGAAAATTCTATGAACATGAACATCTACACATATTGCCGGTATGTTAAAACCTTTTGCCAAAACCAGATTAGCGGTTTTTCTGCCTACTCCATTAAATTTAATCAGTTCTTCTATAGTATTTGGCACTTTGTTATTATGTTCTTCTATAATTAGACGTGAAAGTTCTATGATTTGTTTCGCTTTATTTGCATAAAAGCCAACCGGATAAATCGCTTTTGATAATTTTTCAACATCGCATTTTGCAAAATCACAAGGTTCTTTGCCGAGTTCAAGCATTCTTAATGTCGCGGGATAAGTGGTTTTGTCATTGGTACGTAGACTTAATATACATGCTATTAAAACAAGGTATGGATTTTGGAATTGTTCCATCAGCTGGACAAATTCGCTACGAGGTTGTTTCGCCTCTATCAAGTTTTTGACGATTTTATCAATATCAATTGTCATAATTCCTCTTTAGTCAATAACGTTTGCGAGTTCTTTGTAATGGCCTTTTTGGAGTAAGGTGTAAAAATTTTGATAAGTGTACGGCGCAATTTTATGTACTTTTTCTTTATCAATATATAGACCTTCAACAAATCTTGCAAAAAGTTCGGTTGGTCGTTCATAATATTTTTTGTATTTGTTTATGCGGGCAGAAATTCTTGATTGCTTTTTTTGATAGGAGTGAAGCCTAATGTAATTTGCGAAGGCAATTGGCATATCTGTAAAGTCTTTTTCCAGATTGTTTATTGAGTATAATTCAACTTTTTTGTTGAAAAAACCTGTGATAAGTTTTATTCTGTCGTATTTCATTAGGTATTTTGCTTTTGAATTTTTAATGTATTTTTCAAATTCTTTGAATTTTTTTGAGCGTTTAAAGTTTGGGTAATCGTTTTTAATAAGTTCATCAAGTTGTTTTATTTTTAGTTGAATTGCTTTTTTATGTAGTAATAATTTTTCGCAACGGGAATTTGTATCAACAAATTGTGTTACTTTTGTTAATTCTTCTTTAATTATTGGGTTACTATCGAGAAATAAAACTTCAAAACTTCCACCGGTTTTCATCATATTCGGTTCGATTTTTGAATGAATATAGTGTGCAAATTCGTGTAGAAGCGTCGGTATAATTCTTTCAGCTTTTATGTTTTTAGAAATATCAATGCGATTGTTGGTATAAAGTCCTTGGTGTCCTCGTGCTTTTGTGCCGGTGTGAACCTCTATTCCCAATGATTGAAAGTATTTTATTAAACACTTTTGCATAACTTTGAACCTTAATTTAATCTAAAAGTTTTCCGTCAAAGAGGTCTTTAACCATATTCACTTGATCTGAATATAAAGAAGCATTGTAAGCGAGCTCTTTTTTCATCGGGCTTTCTTCGTCATTTGCATCTTGTATTTCTTCAATTTCAGCGGCAGAAGGTTTGACTTCCTCTTTTTTAGGCTCCGGTTTCGGAGCTTGAGGCTTTGGGGCTGGCACCTCTTTCGGTTCGACTTTTACGTCATTAGCTTGAGGAAGACGAACGATAACTTTTGAATTGGTTTGTCCAAACAAATTATCTACCGCTACATTTAAGATTTCACGCTTATTGCCTTCGGTAAATTGTTTCAAAAGCATTTCATTTTTCATTGTTATAATTACTTCATCCTTATCAATTTTTATAGGATTAGCCCATTGATTTAAAAGTGCACGAGTAGGCGGGCTTTGAACATTGTTGAGTAGTGCCCCCCACATTTCAATCAAACCGCCGGATTGAACAGGTGCAGATTTTGGCATTGGAGAAAAATCTTGTTGGATATTCGAGGGTTTTTCTTCCGATTTTTGTATAATTTGCGCACTTTCAACTGATTTAGATGTTTGTAAATTCTGGTTCGTTGCCGGTTTCATCTCCGGTTTTTGTATTGGCATAGGAGGGGTTTTGAATTGTGCAATATTTACCGGTTGTACGGCGCCCCCTTCTAATCGGGTAAGTCTTGTTTGTAATTCAGCAAGCTTTGTGTTTTCGGTTAAGTTGGCTAAATCAATGATTGCTACTTCTAACCATAATCGAGGATTGTTTGTAGTTTTTAATTCTTTTATATAGTCTGCGCATTTATCAATTAGAGAAACAAGTTGATGAACTTCAATATTGTTGGCTTGTAATTTTAGTTCTTTAAGTTGCGCTTCGTTTAATTGTGTAAGTTCAAAAACAATCTCTTTTCTGCATGTTTTAATAATAAGAATGTTTTTTAAATAATCTAGTAGGTTTGTTAAAATTTGAATAGGTTCATTACCTGAATTATATATATTGTTCAAAAATTCAACTGCATCAGCTTGATTTGAGTCGATAATGCTTTGTGCTATCGAATGTAGCGCATCAAACGAAATTCTACCTAATAGAGAATTTATGTCGTCAATACTAATTGCAGTGCTACTGTCTAAAACACTTAACTGATCAAGTAGTGCAATACTGTCACGCATACCGCCGGCTGAGTTTTTGGCGATTGTAAATAGTGCATCATCAGTAATATTTATTTGTTCTTTATCTGAAATAAATCTAAGGTGTTTTACTATATCGTCAGTTGTAATTCTTCTGAAATCAAAGCGTTGGCAGCGACTTTTGATAGTGTCTAAAACTTTGTGCACTTCTGTTGTTGCAAGTATAAATATAACATTTTTCGGAGGTTCTTCAAGTGTTTTTAGTAAAGCGTTAAAAGCTGTTGTCGAAAGCATGTGTACTTCGTCGATAATATAGATTTTATATCTGCTGTTTACCGGAGCATACATTACTTTTTCCAAAATATTTTGAGCATCCTCAACCGAACGATTACTTGCTGCGTCAATTTCGATTACGTCAACCGGTGTTGTATTTGTAATTGCAATGCAGTTTTCGCAAGTACCACAAGGCGATGCGGTCGGTCCGTTAATACAGTTAAGTGATTTTGCAAAAATTCTGGCAGTAGAGGTTTTACCCGTGCCTCTTGGTCCGGTGAAAAGATAAGCATGTGAAATCTTATCAAGTGCAATTGCATTGGTTAAAGCTTTTTTAATATGTTCTTGACCAACTACTTCTTCTAATTTTTGCGGTCTGTATTTTCTGTATAAAGGTATATAATTTTCGTTCATGATATTATTATAACAAAAGAATTTATAAAAAGGGTAGTTTATGAACTTAATTAAACCAAAATCATTAAATAAAGGTGATACAATTGCTATTGTTGCGCCGGCGGGGAACATTAACCGAGATGTATTTTTGATTGGTGTTGAGAGTTTAAAGCAAATAGGCTTTAATGTTGTTTATTCAGAAGATATATTTTTGCAAAATCGTTATTTGGCCGGTTATGATGATATTAAGGTTAAAGAGTTGGAAGATTATTTTAAAAATCCGAAAATCGACGGAATACTCTGTGCGCGTGGTGGTTATGGTTCAATAAGACTTATAAAAAAAATAAACTATGATATTATAAAAAGTAATCCGAAGTTTTTTGGCGGATATTCTGATATTACGGCATTACAATTAATGTTTTTGAAAAACGCCGGCCTAATATCATACACAGCGCCAATGATTTGTAGTGATTTCGGCCAAAATATATCTGAATTTTCAGTGCAATCTTTTTTAAATGCTTGTGTATCAAAAGAAATTGAGTGTGAAGTTTTAAAAGATGGATTTGCAAAAGGTATTTTGTGGGGAGGAAATCTTTCAACAATTGTTTCTCTATGCGGACAAGACTTTTTGCCGGATGAAGATTTTATATTTTTTGCGGAAGATTTATCTGAACCGGCTTATAAAATAGATAAAATGTTGCAACAATTGTTCAATATTGATGCGTTTGCGCGTAATATTAAAGGTATAATTTTAGGTGAATTTTTGGATGTCGACAATCCAGATTGGTTAAATACTTTGTTCTTAGAGCTTGCTTTAGAATTAAGTATACCAATTGTTAAAAATCAAAACATTACGCATTCAAAGGATAAATTAACTTTGCCAATTGGTGGGGTTGTTGAACTAGAGGGCGGAATTTTAAAAATACATTAATCAGTAAAGCTTTTGACGATTTTGTAGATATGATGAGCTTTTTCTCTGTCTTCGCGGACAATTGATGCAAAAACTTCAACAATTTCTTCGGGAGTTTTTTCGTTATAATCAAAGTCAAAAAATTGTTTTGGAGTAACGTTTAGAGCGTGGCACAATTTGTCTAAAGTTTGTGCGGTGACAAAATTTGTTCCGCATTCTATAAATGATAATGAGCGACAATTCATATCAAGAATTTCAGCTAATTGTTCTTGAGTATAACCTTTTTGTTCACGCAAATATTTCAATCTTTTCCCAAATTTTATTTTTATTTCGCTCATATTTAAAATTCCTCTACTCATATTTTTAATTAAACATATACACTCGTGAACGTATTGACAATTACTTAAACGTAAGTTATAATAGTAATGTATATTTTAAGATGAGGTTGATTATGGAAAAAAGATTTTTTGAACGAATAGTGTTAACCAAGCCGAGCAGAGCGGATTTGCTGAAGGATGGTTTTACGCTTGCAGAAGTATTGATTACTCTTGCAATCGTTGGAGTCGTAGCGGCGATTACGATGCCGGCGTTGATTGCGAATATTCAAGATAGGGTTAGAACTGCCCGTATCCAGAATATTAAACAAAAATTCAGTAAAGCAACAGATAAGATGATGTCATTGTCGACATTAAACGGTTATGGTAGTACAATGGAATTTGTAAACGAATTGCAAAACCATTTAAAAATCGCCAAGATTTGTGATAATCAACACTTGAATGAGTGTTGGCCGACAGAAGAAGTT
>JAZSRN010000032.1:0-11763 GCA_045538535.1 Candidatus Gastranaerophilaceae bacterium
ACAGAGAAGTTAAATGTGACTCTTATGCAAACGATGTATGTACAGTTACAAACCCATCAGATATTTATCCGGTAGTATTCTTTGACCAAACAATTATTCCTAACTCTCCAGCAGCAAGAGCAGTATTATACGCTAAATAATTTGCGAGAGAAGGAAAAACAAGCAACCCAAAGACCCGATGTATTGTCGGGTCTTTTTGATATATTAATTTGCATAGAATATGTTTTTGCGTTATTCTGTCGTTATGGTAGAAAAAACGATTTCTGAAAAAGTAATAAGCAGATTGACAATGTATCATTGTATTCTCGATGATTATATTCGAGATAATGTTGAATTTATTTCAAGTAAACAAATTGCAAATCTTTTACATATAGATGATTCTCAAGTTCGTAAAGATATCAATCTTTTAAACAATTCCGGCAAATGTAGAGTGGGGTACATTGTTAAAGAACTAAAACTATCTATCGAAAAAACATTAGGATTTAAGATAACCAAAAAAGCTTTTATTGTCGGAGCGGGAAATCTTGGTTCTGCACTTGCAAAATACGACAATTTTACAAATTATGGTCTTAATATTCTTGCACTTTTTGATAGTGATAAAAATAAAATAGGTAAATCCGTAAACGGTAAAATTGTCTTTGACATATCAAAACTCCCTAATCTTGCAGAAAAATCCGGTGTTGATATCGCTATTTTAACTGTTCCGAGAGAATTTGCACAAGAAACTGCCAATTTTTTGGTAAAATCTAATATTAAATATATTTGGAATTTTTCGCCCGCAGTTTTGGCTGTACCGGAAGATGTACAAGTTTGGAACGAAAATTTGATGGGTAATTTTTTACAATTTTCTTATAACATACAAAACTAAGAGTGATTTATTTGATACAAGTATCTCAAACCTTCCAATGTCAAAGTCGGATTTATAAAATCAAAAGGTCTTTCCATATATTGAGCTACAAGTTTGCAATATCCACCGGTTGCAACGAGAACAGCTTTTTCGCCTAATTCTTTTTCACATTGTTTTACAAGTCCGTCTATCATAGAGGCTGAGCCCCTAATAACACCTGATAAAATTGCATCTTCTGTGCAATTTCCGATAGCAAAAGGACTTTCCGCAACTTCAATTCGCGGAAGTTTTGAAGTAAATTTGTTCAAAACTTTTATCTGTAGATTAAGCCCCGGTGCAATTACACCCCCAACAAATTCACCTTTTGAATTTATTATATCGAAAGAAGTTGCCGTTCCCATATCGACAACAATGACTGGATGTTTATACAAAACATAAGCTCCGACAGCATTTGCGAGCCTATCTCCGCCTAATTCATCAGGATTTTTTAATTTTATTTTTACTCCGGTATTAATTTTGTTATTCAAAAATATTGATTTTATCTTAAAAACACTATTTATTGCAACCTCAACTTTTTTATTGAGTTCATCTACTACCGACGAAATTATACAACCATCTATTTCAAAACCTTTAAAAAGTGATTTTATAAGCACTTCATATTCTTCACACGTCAAATCCTTATCCGAAGCGAGCCTAAACTCTTCAACAAGAGCCTCTTCATCAAAAAGTCCAAAAGTTATATTTGTATTACCTATATCTGTAACTAATAACATAATAGAATAATCCTCATTTCGAGAATTATTCTACCGCAAATATATTAATTTTTCAGTATTATTAAGTGATATTGTTACCCGTCATCGGAACATTACCGGCATTCCAATTCGGAACCGTACCGGTTTTTGAAAAATCGTCAACAGATATATGTGCTAAAAAAGAGGTTGTACCTTGTTGATTTTGAGTTGCAGGCACATCTTCTCTAAATAATTTTTTCTTAATAGCCTCAATTGCGTTGATGCCCATATTTTATACTCCTTTTTGTTACAGAAATTCCATCTCTAATATCACTTATATATATAAAGTATTTATTTTCCATATAATTGCTTAATTATTTTTATTTCGTTACATAACTTTACAATAGAATTATGCACGCAAAATTACTACCTGAAATATCCCTAATCAAGCAATTATGGGGTAATAATATTATTCCCAGAATTATTTATTTAATAACCTTTTTTCAAGTTTTGTTGCAGTTTTTGTTTTTGCAAGCCCTGCTTGAGAACTTTCTTTGAGCATTGGGGACATCAACTGTCCGGTTTGTTCAAGCGCATCAATAACTTCGTCTATCGGAATTTTTGTTTTTATATCTGCCAAGGCCAATTCTGCAGCCGTAACCGCGTGTATTGCCAAAAACGGGTTTCGTTTTACACAAGGAATTTCAACAAGTCCACAAACCGGATCACAAGTAAGCCCAAGCAAATTCTTCATAGCAAGCGCTACTGCATTAAGAATTTGTTTATTATTTCCTCCTAACATTTGGCAAAGCGCACCCGCACTCATTGCAGAAGCAACACCACATTCGGCTTGACAACCGGCAACAGCACCGGCTAAGGCAACTTTGTTTGAAATAATCCTACCGATTTCGCCTGCCGTAATTAAAGCATCTATTTGCACTTTTTCTGAAAGATTTAACTCTTCACTAACCGCAACCAAAACAGAAGGAACAATTGCACAAGAACCAGCAGTAGGGCAAGCAACAATTTTGCCCATTCGCAAATTTTCTTCAATTGTTGCAAGTGCATAAGTTGTAATTTTTTCATACAACTTGCCAAAAAGTGCCGGTTTTTTGGCAAATTGCTTTTGCAATCTATAACAATCATCTCCACAAAGCCCACTCATTGACATTTCTTTTGATTGTAAACCGGTAGTAATTGCACCTTTCATCGCATCAAGACTACGTTTTACATTTGAACGAAACTCTTCGACAGAAGTTTCACAAAGCGCAGATTCATTTTCTTGCGCAATTTCAAATATTTTTTTATTCTCACTTTCACAAGAATGTAATAGTTCTAAAAAGGTACTTATTGTTTTTATTTTCATAGATTAACTTTCCAATTTTTTAATATATCTTACTAAATAAACATCGCTAAACTTTTCACATTTTTTTATTACATCTTCATCTAAATCACCATCAATGCAAATACACATAGAGGCATCTTGTCCTTTTGCAAACCTATCGCAATGAAGGGATGCGATGTTTATATTTTTATTTTGAATTAATGTAGAAACCTTTGAAATCATGCCGGGAACATCTTTGTAAACGAGCAATAAAGTATTCAATTTTCCCGTAAATTTTACGGTAAATTCGTTTATCTTTCTGATAACAATTTCTCCGGCACCAACAGAATCTCCCGAAATTTCCATATTCAAATCACCTTCAAATATAAAGTCAACCGCATTTGGGTGTCGATTAAAATCTTCCAAATATTCAAATTTATACTCAACACCTTCAACCACATCTGAAGTAAAAATATCTTTTATTCGAACGTCATCAACGCCCAATCCTAAAACTCCGGCGAGTAAACCTTTATCCGTACCGTGACCTTTTCCGGTCAAAGCATAGGAATTATATAGTTTAAAAGTAATTTTTTGAATTTTTGTATTGTAAACATTTCGTGCCAAAAGTCCTAATCGTACTGCACCCGCGGTATGTGAACTGGAAGGCCCAACCATTATCGGTGAAATTATATCTAATATTGAAGATTGTCTCATATTTTATTCCCCATTTTTTATATTATATCTTAAAAACATTTTGTAATTAATAAATGTAAAATATTTATAAAGAAAACGCACTTTTTTATAAAAGTATGTTTTTATATATATGTGATGTGTTAGGTTTTTTATGTGTATAAAAGGAGTAAATATGTTTAGTCCTGATTTTATGAGATATTTAATAAATTATCAAAAAAAGGATTTTGCCCCCGAACAAACGGTTAAAGAAATAAAATTCAAAAATTCTGGTGGTGGAAAGTTGGCCGAAATTTACGCTTTAGTAAAATCTAAATAACTTTATTGTTAAAAATTACGATATTTATGAATTATATAAAAAATCATACCCCATTATCTTTTTGTGGCAATGTTCTGGTAAAAAGAACATCTTTTTTTGATGCTCGCAAAATTTGTAATTTCGATATTGAACACAAAAATTTTAAAACTTTAAATGTTTCGACAACTCGTTCTAAAAACACCCGAGAAAGATTTACAACCAAAATAAAAACCAAAAATAATACTACGTTAGCAAATGAATCTTTAACTATTAACCAAAAAAATAATGAAATGTATGGAATAAATATCAAAACTAATGAAAGATACAGAAACAACTCTTTAGGAGAAATACTTAGACTCTCAAGCATTATAATTATGTTCGAAAACAATATTCAAAATTTTAGAATATTTGCCTTAAAAAAATCTGAAAATTTTCACAAGAAATATTTTTTTAAACCAGTAATTTCAAATACTTCAGAAAATTCTTTTTTGTCAAACATTGGGACAGAAATGATTTTAACAAAAGAGGATATCTTAGAAAATAAAAATTTTTATAATGAATTGTTCAAAAAATACGGCATTAATTACCACATTTAAATATTTTTATTTTCCTATACAAAAATGAGAAAAAATATTGTCCAAAATTTCGTCTGTAATCACTTCGCCGGTAAGTTCATCCAAATACAACAGCGCAGATTTCAAATCAATATAAATCAAATCTTGTAACTCGTTTATTTTTGCGGCATTTAATGCTCTTTGCATACTTTCCAAACTTTGTTTTAAGCAATTTTGTTGTCGGTTATTTGTAATAAATTCAGTATCTTCTGGCGAAAAATCATACGCAACTTTTTTGATATTGTCTTTTAATTCTTCTAACCCTTCTTTCGTAATTGTAGAGAGCAAAACCTCTCCATTTGTAGGTTTTTCACCTTTATAAATATCAATTTTGTTTGCAATAACAATATGATTTTTGTTTTTTATCAAATCGTAAATTGTTTTATCATCTTGTGTCATTCCGGCATTTATATCATACAAAAACAACACCAAATCTGCTTCATCTGCTGATTGTTTAGAATATTCAATTCCGATTTCTTCAACTTTTCCGACTTGTTCACCTTCTCTAATTCCGGCCGTATCAATCAACGTTATAGGAACATCCCAATCGAGATTTTCTTTTAAAACATCCCTTGTTGTTCCGGCAATATCCGTAACAATTGCTCTTTCAATATTCAAAATTGTATTAAACAAAGAGGATTTTCCGACGTTTGGACGTCCAACAATCGCAATTTTTACCCCTTGGCGTAATATATCGGATGATTTTGCAGAAGATAAAATTTGTTCAATTTGTAAAATAATATTTTCAAATTCCGAAACCAAATAACTATATTCCGGTTCTGCAACATCTTCCGGAAAATCAATCCCTGCAACAATTCTTGATAACACTTCAAAAATTTTCGTTCTTATTTCCTTTATTTTGACACTCAAAACACCGGATAAGTTTTTTGCTGATTGTTTTGCAAAATTTTTGGTCTTTGCGTGTATCAAATCGGCAACTGCCTCTGCTTGGGACAAATCCATTTTTCCATTCAGAAACGCTCTTTTAGTAAATTCTCCACGCTCAGCGGTTCTTGCCCCTTGCTTCAAAACCAAATCTAAAATATTTCGAACAACGTTAATCCCGCCGTGACAATGAATTTCTATAACATCTTCACCGGTATATGAATTTGGTTTTTTAAAAGGTAAAACAATTACTTCATCGAGTTTTTTTTCGTTATCTAAAATCCATCCATGCAATATTTTACCGACTTGTATATTTTTTTTAGAAAATATTTTCGAAATTATTTCAAAACTTTTATCGCCGGAAATTCTAATTACACCGACACCCCCAGTTCCTATTGGGGTTGCTATTGCGGTTATTGTATCAAATTCTTGGATTATATTCATAATCAAATCATACCATAAAAGTTTTTATACGCGCGAAATTATCGCGCGTATAACATTTTCTACAAACTTGGAACGCCTAAAATTGCATTCATCAATACTTGAGCTAATTGGGAATAATTATTTGTTGCCGAATTTTGGATTGTTGCATTGTTTGTACCATACGAAATTCCCATATTGCTGTTTGTATTAGCCAATCCGAGATAATTTAATATATTATTATTTATTTGATTTTGCATATTATTCATAAAATTCAGATAATTATATCTATTTGCAAGTTCACTATTTACCAATTCATTTTGTTTTGCCATTACATCTTGTGCCAAGGCATTCATTGCATTTGCGCGATTTGACTCTATTGAATTTAGTTTGTTCAAAAACGACGAGTTGTCAAAATTTCCAAAACGTGCTGCGATATCTGATTTTAAGTTATTCAACATTGGCGTATATGTATTATTTATAATGTCTTGACCTTGTTGAGTATATGCATTCAATTGATTTTTAAAATCTTTCATTGTTTCATTTGAAAACACATTTATATTTTTCAAATTTTGAGCCAACTGATTTTGTGCAAAGTCATAGATTGATTTTTCGGCATTAGACATATTGTAATTTGAATAAATTGTATTACCATTTTTTCCGCTAGACGCTTTATTTGCACCATTGACAGAAATATTACCGCCATAATACTGAGGCGTTGTGCTTGTTTTTTTACCCATAAAATTCCTTTCCGCAGGAATAGGGTTAGTTTTGTGAAAGATAATTATATTATACCATATTTTCAAGATTTTGTCCAGCAAATTATTTGGTTGCCGTTTTTTGCGTTCGTGCTAATATATTTTTATGGAAAAGATTATGAACAATATAAATCAGCTTATAGCGGACAAAAATTTTGAAGAAGCAAAAAACAAACTTGATGAAATAATCAATCAAGAACCAAACAATATAGAAGCCTTAAAACTAAGAGGGTTATGCGAAATAAACCTTGAAAACTTTAAAGCAGCACAATCGGATTTTGAAACAGTTGTAAAATATTCACCGGACGACGCATCCGGTTGGTTTTATTTAGCAAATTGTTATGACAACTTAGAAAACTTTATCAGTGCAGAAGCTGCATACAAAGAAGTTATCAAACTAAGAGATGAATACGTTGAGGCATACAAAAATCTTTGTATTGTTTATGTCAAAAATAATGAGTCACAAAAAGCTGTCGATTTGGGCAAACAACTTTTGGAAAAAAATATTGCAGATGATGATTATTCTGTATACTACATTATTGGTACGGCGTATATGTCACTCAAAAATTTCGAAGATTGTTTATTTTATTTAGAAAAAGCGCTCGAACTAAACCCAAATCACTCACAAATTTACAACAATCTTGGAACCGCATATATTTCGATTAATAATCTCGAAAAAGCTTACGAAAATTTTATAAAAGCAACCGAATTAGAACCGGACAATTCAATAACATATTTCAATATTGCCTCAATTTTGCAAATCCAAAACAAACACAAAGAAGCTTGTGATTTTTTCAAAAATGCTTATGAACTGGAACCTCAAGACAGTTACTTGACTGCATTGGCACTTTCAGAAGTAAAATCGGGCAATTTTGTCGATGCAATAGAACACTACAAAATTCTCGCGGCAAATCATCCGGAAAAACCAAATTTCCAATATAATTTGGCAACTTGTTATGAGGCTGTTGGTGAATATGGTTATGCTATAAAAATATTGGCACAACTAGTAATTTTGAACCCTAAATCAGTCAATATGTTACAAAAACTTGCCGGACTTTATATGAAAGTAAATCGACCATTACACGCAAAAGAGATTTACGAAAAAATAATTATGCAAGGCAACGTTTCACACGAAATTTATTATACGTTTGCACATCTTTGTGCCAAAACCGGCGATATGGATAAAGCTGAAAAAATATTAAAAAAAGTTTTGGATTTGAATCCTGATTTCTTCCCGGCACACAAAGATTTGGGAATAATTTATATGCGCAAACGTTTATTCGATTATGCGAACGACGAATTTCAAAAGGCATTAAAAACCGGCAGTGATGATTTCAACGTTTTGTTTGAATATGCAAATTATCTACATTCAACAACAGATTTTGAAAAAGCAGATACATATTACCAAAAAGCATTACAAATAATGCCGGAAGATTTTGATACTCTAGGCTTTTCAGCACTAAACAAAATCCATTTAAAACAATTCGATATAGCAATGCAACAAATTGAGAGTGCAATAAAACTTTCTCCAACCAATGCTTTCGTACTATTTATTGCGGGAAAAATAAAATTCTATATGGAAGATTTTGAAGAGGCAAAACGATATTTAGTAAAATCTTATGAACTTCAAGAAACGCCGGATTGTGAAAATCTGCTTGCGCTTTGTTATTACGAATTGGGCAATTATCAGCAAGCAAACAATTTATTTTTGCACATGTTAAAAGCAAGCCCATACAATGTCAATTTAATGCTAAACATTGCAAAATGTTATGAAAAACTTGGCGATAATGAATCTGCATTAAGCCAATTAGAAAAACTTGTAGAAGAATTTCCGGAGTGCGAAGAGGCACAAGAAATGATTCGCAAAATTTCATAATTATTTCTATCTTTCTTTGTAGATAACATGTAGAAAACTTTCATTTTTTCTACATGTTTTTTTTTAATTATTATGATTTTATATTTTTCTACAAAATAACAATTTAAAAAAAACAGTTTTCTACACTTTTTCTACACCCGCCAAACTCGCTCAAAAGAATAGTTTCCACCACTTTTCTACAAATAATTAATGCTTATGATGATGATTAATTTTTTTAATTATATATATTATATAATATATAAAGAAAACTTTTTGTAGAAAACATAGATGAAGAATTTCTTTTTGCAGATTTCGAAACAGAAACCAGTATTTATTTTTGTGAACAATCAAGCCGATGGAGTCATCAAAATAAATACAATTTATAGAAAACAAAGAAACTAACCTTTATTCCAAGCAGTAGCTTGACGTTCTATTCCGGTAACAATTTCAACCAAATTTGAATATCTTTGTTCGCTAATAATTTTCATATCCATAGATAATCTCAAAAACAATCCGATAAATTGAGCGTGTTCAATGATAGAATTAATATACTCAAATTTTTCTATAGCCGAATTAGCACGATATATATCAACAATCAAATCCAAAGCGTGGTTTTGTAATTTTTCACCGATGGAATATTTAAAATCTCTAGGGAGACTTCTTGAAAGTTCCATCAAGGCAAGAGTTAATCTATAAGCCTCTTTATAAATAGGTAAATGATTATATCTAGCCATAAATATCCCTTTCTTTAAATAAATATAAAAGAGAGGATTTTACCTCTCTAAAAAGATTGAACATTATTCTTCACCTTTACACAACACTAAGCCGCTGTTGTTGTTTCGGTTGTTGTTGTTGTTCCAGTTCGAGTTCGTAGAGTTGAAGTTGCGGTTGTATGCGTTGTTGCTATTGTTCTCACGCCCAGACCAAACCCAAAACGACGCTCTGCGATAGACTGCTCAACCGATTGAAGGATTCTTTCCGACAATAGGTTCTGTACAAGTACAGAAATTGGTTAATCCAATAATTAACCGCTACCGACGTGATGAATAGGTACTCCCGAATGCACCTTAGCACAATCCGGCTCTGACCCGTTCAATCTTTATAACCGGATTTTATATTAAAAAAAATTAAAAGTAAATAATACCTTTTCGTCTAATATTATTTTGGAAAAGATTATGCTAAGGTAAAAAAATGTATGTGGAAGAAGAAATAACTTTTTTGGAAATAGTTAGGGCATATAAGCAGTGTAGAATACATAAATCAAACTGCATGAGCAAACTGGATTTTGAATATAATTTAGAAAGAAATTTGAGTGATTTGTATGAGCAACTTCGCACTGGAACATATAAAATAGGACAAAGCACATGTTTTGTAATAGTAGAACCAAAAGTTAGAGAAGTATGGGCAGCGGATTTTAGGGATAGAGTTGTACATCATTTTATTTATAATAGAATATCAAAGCGTTTTTATAACCGTTTTATAAGAGACACATACAGTTGTATTCCGGAACGCGGAACACACAATGCAGCAAAACAACTATACAAATATGCAAAAAAAATCACGAATAATTATAAAAAGAACGCATATTACATGAAATGCGATTTAAAAAATTTCTTTGTAAGTATTGATAAAGACATATTGTTTGAGGAATTAAAAAAACACGTAAAAGACGAGTTTTTGTTGAAATTGTTATATCAAGTAGTGTATGACGATTTAAAAAATAAAGCTATAATAAAATCTTCACAAAGTAGATTTAGGAAATTACCATATGAAAAAAGCTTGTGGAACACACCGGATAAAAAAGGATTGCCGATAGGAAATTTAACCAGTCAATTTTTCAGTAATGTTTATTTAAATATTCTTGACCAATATGTAAAACATAAACTCAAATGTAAATATTACTGCCGATACGTAGATGATTTTGTAATGCTAAGTGAAGACCCGCAACAACTAGTTGAATGGTATAGAGATTTGTCCGAATTTTTAAAAACACGTTTAAAATTAGAATTACACCGACGCAAAAAGATGATTAATAAGCTATCACAAGGTGTTGATTTTGTAGGTTTTGTAATAAAACCTAATCACGTATTACTAAGACAAAAAACCATAAAAAAGATATATAAAACAATAAGGGAATTCAAAACAAAGCCAAATTGGTACGAACAGGAGGAGATAAATCGTTACATACGGACGATAAATAGTTATTTAGGAATGTTGCGAGGTGTAAACGGGTATAATATGCGCCAAGATATATGCGCAAAGAGTATAAATTTGTTTATATCGTGCGATGAGAAATACACAAAACTAGAATCAGTATTGAAGAAAAGTTGTAAAATAGTTCCTCCCCAAACGGGGAGGTAAGGTGGGGTACAGTTTTTATGTTATAATAAAACAATGGATGAAAAATACAAAAGAGCACGTGAATTAAGAATCAATATGACGAAACAAGAAAAAAGGCTTTGGTATTATTTAAGACAAAGATACATTAACAATTGTCGTTTTCGTCGCCAATATCCAATTGGAAATTATATTGTAGATTTTGTTTGTAGAGAAAAAAAATTAATAATAGAAATTGATGGCGGTCAGCACAATGAAGAAGATGCTATCATGTATGATAAAGAACGAACAAAATATTTAGAATCTAGAGGTTTTCGAGTTGTTAGATTTTGGAATACAGATATTGATACAAATATAGAATCGGTACTGAATGAGATATTAAAATATTTAACATAAGGTTTGCACCCCACCCTTCCCTTCCCGTTTGGGGAGGAATGCTTGTCGATACTTATTCTCCCCCAGACGGGGGAGTTAGAGGGGGTACAATCATATTTTTGAGACGTTGGTATATTGACCGCACCCCACCTAACCTCCCCGTTAGGGGAGGAAAGCTTGCCGATACTGGTTCTCCCCCAGACGGGGGAGTTAGAGGGGGTACAATCATATTTTTGAGACGTTGGTATATTGACCGCACCCCACCCTTCCCTCCCCGTTTGGGGAGGAATGCTTGTCGATACTTATTCTCCCCCAGACGGTACGGAGAGAATTTTCACAAAAATAGTCCAAATAAACGATAATATTAAAAACATATATGATATATTAATAAAATAAGATATAATTTAAGAAAACTGGGTATAAAATATATATAGAGTTTAGATGAAATTCGAAAAGGTATTTTATACCGGAAAGGAAGTAGAAATGACAAAAAACACAAAACTAATCGTTAAGTATTCCTCCCCAAAGGGGGAGGAACACTCCTCTGTCATTCTGAACTTGTTCCAGAACCTCAAGTTACCGACATCGTTGAGAAAAGATCGCGGCAGGAGGGCCGCGATGACAAGTTG
>JAZSRN010000002.1:0-2904 GCA_045538535.1 Candidatus Gastranaerophilaceae bacterium
CTATATTTTCATCGCACTCGCCTACGGCGGTTGCCCAACCTTGACAGATCTAACCAACCCCAAATTTCAGGAAACAGCCCTCGGAGTCGGCATTATACTATTCCCACAAATATTACTTTATTTAGTTTTCATAAATAAGATTTAAATCAGAGATTTGTTCTATGGGAAACCAGTTTTTATCTATCTCTGAAAAAATAAAAAATTGGTTTACAAAAACTTTATGAAGAGTCATATGCAAGGGGGCGTTGTATTGAAAAAATAATGCCCCATGAGCAAAAGCATCTCTTACTTTGATTAGTAAGTGAAATCTTTGATATTCCGCATTA
Source organism: Candidatus Gastranaerophilaceae bacterium (assembly GCA_045538535.1). Classification (GTDB taxonomy): domain Bacteria; phylum Cyanobacteriota; class Vampirovibrionia; order Gastranaerophilales; family Gastranaerophilaceae; genus RUG14219. The sequence continues at coordinate 327 of JAZSRN010000002.1, forward strand.
AAATCATATTGTGGTGATATTCTATTAAATAAACGAAATACATTAGAATTATTTGCCAAATGTTTTTTATCCAGAAGGGAATATCTAAATTTCATTGGACATTTTGAAGATGGAGGATCTACAATAGGACATTTAAGGTATCTTAAACACATATTGCGATAGATTTGCTCAAATATTGGAGGGAAAAAAGTAAATAATAAAGTATCGTAAAATTTATTTTTATTTCTGACTGCGCAACATGGCAATTTCGCTAAAGTAGAACATTTTATAATTTTGTTTATAAAATTTGACATTTGCTTTTGATTACTATGAAGTTTGTTTTCAACAAAGAAATAATCACAAAGTCCTTCCAAAAACATTATTTCGTCAGGCGTTAATAAAAAATTACAGTGCCATGTTCTCCGATTAAAATTGGATGGATAAAAATTTAAGAGATTATTTATACAAGTAATAACTGCATAGTAATAGTTTTCCAGATTGTGTGTCTTTTTTTTGAAATTTTGATAATCAACCACCAACTCCATCCTGTGTACTTCGTGTAAAATAAGAGCTCCGTGTTGAACTTTATTTCTCAGATTGAGTTTTTGAGGAGATAATATTTCTTCAAGAAGATTTGCACATTCTTCTGAAATATTGTTTTGTCGGTGTAATTTTTTATAAATAAAAGTAATGTCTTTTTGATCTACATTGTGATAATTAGCCATATCTCTTAAAATAATTTCAAGTAGTTGCAAGGCTGCAATCAATAATGCATTATACTCATAATATATTTGATATTTTTTTCTATGATCTTTCAGGCATGGAAGAAATTTTTTACGATGAGGTGGATAATCATTTTGATATGGCTTTTGCATTTTTCTAAAAAAACCATGCCCCATCCGTGTTTTTTGTGCAGATTGGTTTAAATTAGTACAGAGTTGTAAGAGTTTATCATCTAAATGTCGAGATGGTATTATGTCACAATATGGATAATGATCGAATGGAAAATCTTGAATAGGTATAGCATCCGGAATATTTGCAGGAAGTGGCGTTAATAAAAAATTTTTCAAATGTGGTGACAAATATTTTAATTGAATGTCTGTTTCAATAAAAAAACGAATGATAAAAAGAATTCTTTTATTACAATGTAATAAAGCAGAATCATGACTTACACAGTCATTAATCACAGTTAAAATTTTTTTATTAATACGACAATTTTGTAACCAATTGACATTTTGAGTTTGTCTCCAAACAAGTTGTTTTACAGGAAAGCGCAAAACAACAAATCTTTTTTTGAGACAATTTGAGATGAAATTATGTTTAACACCTTGTAATCCGTTATCTTTTATCAGACGATTTATATTTTTTTCTTCCTGTTTTGAGAGCATTTCCAGAAATGTTTTTAAAATATGAGGTGAACTTCCCTGAACTATCTTGATATATGACAATTCAAGATCAGGCTTAAATAAAGCCATTGCGATTGTCCTCGCGATGTAGTCTTGGATAATACTTCTGATATAATATTTGATTTTACTGCGACTATTTGAAAACAGATACTTGTCGAAATAATTTAATATTATTTGCTCGGATGCTTTCATTGCAGTATTTTTCCTAAATGTGATTTATGAATCTGTTTTGTCGATAACAGCCCATTGCCCGCCCTTGTCAGGACCAATACGATCAACGATTTTATCTTTACGCAATTTTGCCAATATTTTCTTTACACCGGATTGAGATAAATCTAATGCTTCTGCCATCGAGGCTATTGTTACATTAGGATTGCTTTGTATGAGTGCAACAATCTTTTGACTGTTTTTCTGGTCACTCTTCTGGTTACTTTTCTGGCTACTTTTCTGGACACCGATATTTAAGGTAGCCTGAATAGAGTAATTCAAATTCGGCAGCACAGCTTTGAACCAAGTAGCACTGGAAGTGTAAGTTGGCTTCAATTCATCAGTGAAATTCACCTGTTTTTTGTAAGCCGAAAGAACTTTTTCAAATCCGCTGCCTTTGCGTTCCATCAAGTCCAGACGGCTGAATACATCAGCAAGCAGAGGATTACGTCGTTTAGACGGAACTTCCAACAGATCAAGTTCCTGAATTCGTGTACCATCATACATACCGCCGGGAGAAACAACTTCAATGCGGTTGTCATAAATATCAAGATGAACTTCACTGCCGGCAACCATATAATCCCGGTGAACGATCGCATTGACCAATACTTCCAGAATTGCCCGTTCCGGATACTCCGGCAGAGAAACTCTTTTATCTGGAAGTTTCTTCCAGCCGACACGGGTGTTGCGTTTGAAAAATGCCATCGCTTCAGAAAGTTGATAAAGGACACTTCCGGAATATTCTCCGTCATCCAAAGCATCAACTGATCCGTCTGCTTTGCCAAGACCGTTCCAACGGGTGCAGAAAATTCTCGCTTGCATAAAAGGCGGTTTATCCGCCAATAACAACGCGGCATTGCTCATTTTCCCGGCCCCATTGATCAAAGAGAACGATTTGAAATCTTTTTCGGTCAATGGTGAACCGTTCTCTTCCTGATATTTGGCATTCAAAACGGAAAATTCGTAATTTGAGAAATTTTCATCTG
>JAZSRN010000010.1:0-3005 GCA_045538535.1 Candidatus Gastranaerophilaceae bacterium
CCAACTTTTTCAATGAAATCTATGTTCATACTATTCAAATACATATTTTTCATGTTCCCAGTATATCAAATTTTTTAACAAATGACAAGCCCTTATAAAAAACAAATAAGCTATTACATTCATATAATGAACATAATAGCTTTATTGCTAATTTAACAACTACAACACATTAAACAACATTTGCGGATAAACATTCTCTTTCGTAATGCAATCTTCTATTAAGTGCTGAAATTCTTCCTATAATATCTTTAAACATTGGAACTGAAAGGCTTTGCTTTCCATCAGACAAGGCATTTTCAGGGTCGTGGTGAACTTCTATCATAAGTCCATCTGCACCAACTACCAACGCAGCTTTTGACATAGGTTCTATCAAATATCTTTGGCCTGTAGCGTGACTTGGGTCGACAATCACCGGCAAATGAGAATATTTTTTGATTACGGGTACAGCCGTCAAATCAAGAGTATTACGAGTATAAGTGTTGTCAAAAGTTCTTATGCCACGCTCACATAAAATAACATTTTCATTCCCATGATACATTATGTGTTCCGCCGCAAGCAAAAACTCTCTTATAGTATTTGCAGGACCGCGTTTCAAAACTACTGGAGTATTGCACTTGCCTACAGCTTTCAAAAGTTTAAAGTTTTGCATATTACGCGCTCCGATTTGAACCACGTCTACATAATCGCAAATCATTGGCAAATCTTGAGAATCCATAACTTCGGTAATAAGTAACAAACCGGTTTCTTCTTTAGCTTTTGCCATCAATTGAAGACCTTTTTCTTCTAAACCTTGAAAATCATACGGCGAAGTTCTTGGTTTGAACGCACCCCCTCTTAAAAATTCACAACCGGCTTCTTTTGCCGCAATAGCAACTTCCAATAGCCCCTCATAATTGCTGTCTATTGAACAAGGCCCAACCATTGCAACTGCAGGATTGTTTCCACCAATCTTTACTCCGTTTGAAAATTCAATCACTGTATCGGTTTGTTTTCTGTCGCGAGAAGCCAAACGGAAAGGTTCCATAATTGATTTTACTTCTTTTACACCTTCAAGCGCAGACAATCTCCCCGGCGTAAGAGATGTTTTATCACCTATTGCATCGATTACCGTATGAACATCACCCGCGTGATCTATAACACTAAATCCATGCTCCTTTAATAGGTTTACGACTCTTTGTATATTCTCTTGGGTAGCTGTACGCTCCATAATAATAATCATTACTTAATTCCTCCAAATATCTGTACAGAAAATGTAACACAAAGATTTTGAGTAATCAAATATTTATTATTTTTGTAGTAACTTTCTTAAAATATTTTCAGCAGGAAAATATCCCGGTAAAATTTCCAAACACGTTTTTGCCGATTTTATTGCCAAATCAAATTCTTTTTTATCACAATGCAATTGTGTAATAAGAAAATGCAATTCAGGGTCATTATAAAATTTTTCTTTTGCTTGTTTAAAGAATATTTCGGCATAATCTTTCATATTATTATTATAGAAAACTCGGCCAATAAATTTGCATATTTCAGAATTTATTCCACTCATAAAATCCGAATAGTTAATCAGCTTTTCAACATAATCACCCTTATAATGTTTAACTAACAAATCCAAATCAATTTCGAAAAAGTTTCTCAATTCAAAATAAGTCGGATAATAACTAACTCGACCTTCAAGCAGTTCTACCATAAAATTTGCCCAATGAGCTCTTCTATCAAACATATAAATCTCGCGAAACTCAGATTTTGCCTCTTCTAAAGTTCCGTAAAAAAGTTGAAAATATCCCATTTCTAAATGGCAATTATGTTTTTTAAAAAACAATTGACATCCCGTATTAGTAGATGTCAATAGTTCTTGTTTAGCTTTTTCGTAATCCATAAACATTATTTTTCTTCGCTATTGAAATTGAAATCCATCATTGAAGAACTCATTAACATTGTTTGTATCATTTGAGGATTAATATCTTTTCTGGCCGAACCGTCCGGATTCATAAAATACGGCATCATATTCATATAATTGTTGTTATTATTGTTATTCCCCATCAATGCATTCCATTGCGCCATTTCGGCAGATTGTTGCATATATTCAGGGTTTTGGGAATACGGATTTTGATTTGTCGGCTGAATATTAACCGTCATGCCGGCACTTCTCAAAGTTTTGATTGCAGACAAAATTTCTTCATCACTTGGTTCCGCCATTGCAATTTTCGTACCGTCTGAAATTGACGAGTCCAAATCAGTATTTTCATCTTCTTCATAGATAGGAGTTAAAATCTTTCTGCTGTCAAAATCTTCGATACGTTGAATATCATCTCTATCAAGTTTTTCTTTTTGATTGATATCTTTTTGAATATTTTCTAATTCTTTTTTCAAGAATTGAGCATTAACTTCGTCAGACATACCATTTCCATAAGGTGCATTGATAAATTTATCCAAATCACTCTCTTCTTCAGTTGCTTCACCGCCTTCAGCCGTACTTGCCGAAACCGGACATAATGGCCCATTTATCAAACAATCTTTTCCGACTTTTGCATAATCCGTAATTACTGGAATTGTATTCAAATCAATTGCCGAATTATACGCTTTTAGGGCATTACCTCCATCACCTATTTGAGCATAAGAAATCGCCATATAATAATATGCAGCGGCATCAGATGGGTTAAGTTTTACCAAAGACAACGTTTCTTGGATACAACCTATATAGTTTCCTTGTTTGTATTTTTCAATAGCAGTTTGCAAAGTGGCATTAGGATAATGAACAGTTTCATCTTCATGAATTTTTGTTGTTTCTTCCAATGTTACTTCCGTTTCTTCATCCGGATTACCGGAATTCGGCGCAGCATGTACTGCTAATATTCCTGTAAATAAACATGCGGTAAGTATAAAAGCTAATTTCTTTTTCATAATTTATCCTTTTGTTATTATTATAATAATTTTTCAAAATAAATCAAATTTTATCTTATTATATAATATTTTTTCAAAATATACACTAATGTAAATATATGAAT
>JAZSRN010000072.1:0-6572 GCA_045538535.1 Candidatus Gastranaerophilaceae bacterium
TAGCAAGGGTTTCGGGCAATTTCAAACTTCCAAATTCCGTCATAAAATCTATGTACAAATAATCTAATCTCATAGTTTTCATATACCCATTATATCAAATTTTTTAACTAGCGCAAGATGTTTTACAAAAAATATAAATATTCATGATATACTCACAATATGTTTACAGGAATTATTGAAGAATTAGGAACAATAAAAAAGTTAAATATTCACAACAAAACATTGGACATCACAGTTGAATGCTCCAAAGTCTTGGAACACACCAAAATCGGAGACAGCATAGCCATAAATGGTTGTTGTCAAACGGTTGTAGATTATACAACTTCAACTTTCAGCGTTAACGTTAGCGAAGAAACCCTTAATATTACGACATTAGGCGAATTAAAACAAGGTGCCGTTGTAAACCTTGAAAGAGCCTTAACTCCAAGCTCAAGACTTGGCGGGCACATAGTTCAAGGGCATATTGACGGTACGGCAATATTCACAAAATCTGAGAAGTATTCCAATTTTTACAATCTATATTTTAAAGTCGCACCTACTATCAATAGATATATTGTCAAAAAAGGTTCTATTGCCATTGACGGAATAAGTCTAACCGTTGCAGAAATTGAAAACGACACAATCAAAATCGCCGTAATCCCGCATACCTATGCAAATACAAACTTGAAAAACTTAAACATCGGCGATATTGTAAATATTGAAACTGATATTTTAGGTCGATATATTGAAAAATTTTTATCACAGGAAAATAATATTAATACTCAAAAAATAGACGAAAACTTTTTAAAAGAAAATGGGTTTATGTAAATGACAAATTTCAAATTTGATAAAATCGAAGATGCATTAGAAGATTTCAAAAACGGCAAACCAATCATTGTTGCGGATGACGAAGACCGAGAAAATGAAGGCGACATAATTTGTTCGGGCCAAATGGTTACCCCTGAAATCATAAAATTTATGGCTAGTGAGGCAAAAGGGCTTATTTGCCTTGCCATATCTCCGGAAATTGCAGAGAGAATGCAACTTCCACAAATGGTTGAACAAAATAGTGAAGGTATGAAAACAGCCTTTACGGTAAGTATAGATGCATCAGAAAAATATGGCGTAACCACAGGGATTTCAGCTTTTGACAGAGCCAAGACAATTGAAGTTTGTCTTGCACCAGATGCACAACCTTCAGATTTACGCCGCCCCGGTCATCTTTTTCCTTGCGTAGCGAGACAAGGAGGAGTTCTTACTCGTACCGGTCACACCGAAGCAGTAGTTGATTTGGCAAAGCTTTGCGGACACACTCCTGCCGGAGCAATGTGTGAAATAATGTCTGAAAACGGCCACATGGCAAAACGTGACGAACTTTTCCAATTCGCACAAAAACATAATTTAAAATTTATTTCAGTTGCTGATTTAATCTCTTATCGTTTACAATCAGAAAACATTATTTCTCGAGAAGCTGAAGCACATTTACCAACACAGTTCGGTGAATTTGAAATTTACGGTTATCTAAACAAAATTACAGGCCAAGAATGCGTTGCATTAGTAAAAAATGACAACTCCGACAAAACGCCTCTCATCAGAGTTCACTCAGAATGCTTGACCGGTGATATTTTCCACAGCCTCAAATGTGATTGCAATTATCAACTTCATAGCGCAATGCAAATGATTAACGATTACGGCAAAGGTGCCTTAATATATATGAAAGGGCACGAAGGCCGAGGAATAGGGCTTATTAACAAAATAAAAGCGTATCATCTTCAAGAATGCGGACAAGACACCGTTGACGCAAATCTTTCACTGGGTTTCAAAGCTGATTTGAGAGATTATGGCATGGGGGCTCAAGTAATCAGAGACCTTGGTTTTAATAATTTTAATCTGATAACTAATAATCCTAAAAAAATCATCGGTTTAAAGGGTTACGGCCTCACCGTTAATGATATAATAAAAATTGAACCCCAAATTAACCAATACAATGAACGCTATATGTCCACAAAACGAGACAGAATGGAACATATGATTTAACACAAAAGGAAAAATAAATGTCTGAACCTTTATTAGAAGCAAAAGAGCTTGAACAAAAAAATTACAGAATATTTAAACCTTTGTACACTGATTTCAAAAACAAGGCATACGCAGAATATAAATTCGAGTTGGAACCGTTGGATTTTGACGATTTTATACAAGCGGTTGAAAAGAACTTAATCAACTGTATTGTTCTTTTTGAAGATGAAATTCCGGTTTCATTTTTAGTATACACAACAACTATTTCAGAAGCTATCGAGTTAAACATTATCCACTCCTTAAGCAACGAAAACCGCGAACAAAGAAATACCGCACTATTAAAATCGTTCCTTGAAAAAACTAAAACCGCACGAACCGAAAAAATTGTTTGCTATCCTATGCTTGGCAAACAAAAGGATTTTATCACCGAAACTTCAAGCTTTGGCTTCAAATTTATTGGTATTGCAGTTCTTAGGTTTATGATGGAAAATACCAATTCCAAAGAAATTTTCAAAATGGCTTCCTATAGCGAATTGCCGGATGAATATACTTTAACATTTTGGAAAGATGAATACTTCAATGAGGCAGTCAAAGTTATAAACAAATCCTTTGAGAATAGCTGTGATGCACTATTCGACCCTCGATTTAAAACCGAAGAAGGAACAAAAGATATTCTGAACAAAATTACCAAAAATATTTATGCAGATTTTTTACCTGAAGCGACAACCGTACTACTTCACAATGACAAACCGGTAGGTTTTTGCTTCATGAATATTACCGGCCGAAAAATCGTAAATATCCCTATTGTAGGGCTTTTAGAAGAACATCGTGGCAAAGGTTTTTCAAAACACATGCTAAAACATTCAATGAATCAAATCATTAAATGGCAAGAAACAAACGAAAAACCTATTTCGGAAATCAATACAAATACCGAAACCAACAATTTCCAAGCCCTAAAACTATATAGACATCTTGGTTTTAAAGAAGATTACAATTATCCACAAGCATACTTACCTTGTCAAAAATAACTTCTCAATGTCTAAATTTTAATTTCATACCTAATTTTATTAGTTTTGTTTGAACATCAAAAGGAAGTTTTGAAAACACTTCGGCAAATTTTGCATCTCGACCGATTGTGTATGAAGTACGCGAATTTTTCATCGTATCAATTTTCAAAATCAAGTCTACAACTTTTTGCACAGACAAACCGTTTTGTCCGTTATTTTTAGCATTTTGCACAAGATATTGCATCTGTTTTTGATAATCCTTGGAACAATTTTCTATTTGCGCAGAATTACCTTTTATAGATTTATCCCACAAAGGAGTAGCAATCACACCGGGCTTAACCGATATTATTTTTATATTTTTCGAAAATTCCCAACTCATAGAATTAAACAATATATCTAATGACCTTTTACTTGCGCAGTATGGCGCAACAAAAGGGAATACGCCAAAACTAGCCATCGAACTTATATTGATAATTTTTCCGCCTTCAAGTTTTGCCATAAGTTTTTGTGAAAAATCCAAATGAGAAAATGTATTGATATTAAACTGTTTTTGAATTTCAGCAATATCAAGAGTTTCAACCGGTCCGGCAACAACACACCCAGCGGCATTAATCAATGTATCAATATTATTACATTTAGAATTTATGAACTCAGCGGCTTTGCTTATACTATCTCTATCCGTCATATCAATATAAAATGGAATAACATTTTGGGCAATATCTTTCAAACTTTGAACTTTGGTTTCATCCCTATATCCGGCAAACACCGTATTATTCTTTGCCAACACTTTTAAAATGGCTTGACCTATACCGGATGTAGCGCCGGTAATTACATAAACTTTCCCTATCATAAAACCTCCTACACAAACGTATTATATCAAAAAAATACAATTACAAACTCAAACCTTCAAACAGCTTTAACTCTAACAAACTATTGACAGAAATGCGAAAAATCGCTAAAATTACATTATGGCTATTGTTTACTTAAGTTTAGGCTCAAATAAAGGTGATAGAATAGGTTACGTTCAACAAGCAACAAGTCTTTTAGGTGCAACCGAAGGAATTACGATTATCAGAACTTCTGCATTCTACGAATCCGAACCTTGGAATATGGATTCTAAAACTTGGTTTGTTAATGCTGTCGTTGAACTTAAAACAACTCTTTCACCTCAAGATTTGCTTAAAAACTGCCAAAGGATTGAAACGCAACTTGGTAGAGTCCGTACCAATACTTCTATTTACGAAGATAGAACCATTGATATTGATATTCTTTTTTATGGCAAAGAAATATTGCATGAAGAAGAGTTGACAATTCCACACAAATTTGTACATCTAAGAGCCTTTAACCTTGTTCCGATGATGGAATTAAATGCTGATTTTGAGCATCCCGAAATACACAAATCCATTATTGATATGCACACAGATTTAGAAAACCCCGAAATGGTATTTTTATATGGCACAAGAGTCGATATCTAAAGTCGCAATTATTGGCGCCGGACCTTGTGGTTGCACATGCGCATATTTTTTACAAAACAATTGCGAGGTTACACTATTTGATTTTGGCAAGCCGTTAAGAACACTTCTCCCAACCGGCGGAGGAAGATGTAATTTTGCCCATGCTGAATTTGATTTTAAAAACTTGGCGACAAATTATCCTCGTGGAGAAAAATTTCTATACTCTATTTTCTCAAAATTTGCAACCGCAGAAACTTTGGCCTTGTTCGAAAACTTAGGCATTGAATATTATTTTCAAGATGATGATAGGATTTTCCCAAAATCAAATAGCGCGCAAGATGTTCGAGACAAATTTTTATCTGCACTAAAAAAGACTGTTTTTAAAAAAGAAAAAGTCTTACGAATTAATCAAAAAGACAAACTGGAAATAGTAACCGATAATACCAGTTACAAGTTTGATACCGTAATCGTAACTACCGGGGGCCATAATGGCTACAACATCGCAAAATATCTCGGCCTTAATATCATCGACCCTAAACCGGCTCTTGTTGGATTAAAAACAAAAGAAAATATCAAAAACTTGGCGGGAATTACACTAAAAAACATTACTGCAACCTTTGACAACAAGCACCTAATTGGAGATATTCTATTCACTCATAATGGAGTATCAGGCCCTTTAATATACAAAATTTCATCAATAAAAGCTCGCGCGGATTTCCCATACAAAATATTTTTAAAATGTGCTGAATTGCAAGATTTCCAATCTGTTTTAAACGCCAACCCACACAAAAACATCTCAAATCTCTTAACGGAATTCATACCCAAAAAATTTGCGTTATACATTTTGGAACAACTTAGTATTAAAGAAGACTTAAAATGTCACCTTATTAACGGCAATCTAAGGGATTTAATACTTGAGAAATTAAATAATTTTGAATTAACTATAATTTCCACAGAAAAAGAAGGCGAAACCGTAACTTGTGGCGGAATAGCACTTGATGAACTAAATCCTAAAACACTGGAAACAAAAAAAATCAAAGGATTATATTTTGGAGGCGAAGTCCTTGATATTGACGGATTTTGTGGGGGATTTAATTTGCAAAACTGTTGGTCAAACGCATTTGTAATATCACAAAGTATTTTAAATCAATAACGAACTTTTGACGCTCTATCCATTTCACGCTTTTGGTCTTTTTTTGCAATATCATCGCGTTTGTCATGAAGTTTTTTACCTTTAGCAAGCCCAATTTCCAACTTTGCATAACCATTTGTAAAAAACATTTCTAACGGCACAATAGTATAATTTTCTTTTTTAACTTTATCAAGAATTTTAATTATTTCTTTTTTATTCAAAAGCAATTTACGGGTGCGCTCTGCCTCGTGATTATAACGATTGCCTTGCTCATAAGGTGAAATATGACACTTATACAAAAACATTTCTCCACCCTCAACTTTGCAAAAGCTATCTTTGAGTTGAATTGCACCCTTACGAATAGATTTTATTTCAGTACCCGTCAATACAATTCCGGCAACATACTTGTCAAAAATCGTAAAATCGTGAAAAGCTTTTCTATTGTTCGCAATCAATTTTCTGTTCATAGAAAAATAATAACATAAAAATACCTCCAATGCGCGTGGAGGTAAAATTTTATGTGATAAAAACTATACACTACTCTTTACACAACACTAAACCGCTGCTAGTGCTTCGGGAGTTGCCGTAGCCCCAGTGCGAGTTCGTAGAGTGGAAGTATCGAGTGTACGCGAAGTTGCTATCGTACTCACGCCCAGACCAAACCCAAAACGACGCTGAATTTGCATCTGAGAAACCGTACTTAGAGCCAATTGAGGCGTTGTAAGATATGCCCTCTTTGTCGTCGTATTCACCGATAGTTGTGCCGTATATATCAGAAGCGATTGCTGCTAAATCTGCCAAGCTTGCCATTTTGGATTTACCTCCACACATTGCTGCTGCGCCAGCGTAGTAATCCCCTTCACTTCCACTGTAACAGTAATCAAGTTCTAAATCATCCTTTTGGGCCATACATTCTGCGTAGGTAAGCGGTTTGCTTACTTTTGTAGGTGCCTTAAAACAACTACCGTTGATTTCGAAGGCGCA
>JAZSRN010000004.1:0-5345 GCA_045538535.1 Candidatus Gastranaerophilaceae bacterium
CCCGACATCTCCGGGACAAAGAGGAATGACAAAGAGTGATTATCAAGAAGTCACTACGTCAACTCCTGAAAAATCATTATTAAAACCAATTAAGAAAACTGCTGGTAGAAATAACACAGGTAGAATTACATGTCGTCACAAAGGCGGCGGTGTAAAAAGAGCATACCGTGTAATTGACTTCAAAAGAGAAAAATTCGGCGTACCTGCAACTGTGAAAACAATTGAGTACGATCCGAACAGAAACGTAAGAATTTCATTAGTATTTTACGCAGACGGTGAAAAAAGATATATTTTGACTCCGGAAGGTTTGAATGTTGGTGACGTAATCGTTTCTGGTCCGCAAGCAACTATCCAAACCGGTAACGCAATTCCTTTGGATTTAATTCCTTTGGGTACTATGGTTCACAATATTGAACTTGTTGCTGGCAGAGGCGGAATTTTGGTTAGAGCAGCAGGTAATGCAGCTCAAGTAATGGCTAAAGAAGGCAATTACGTAACTATTAAACTTCCTTCTGGTGAAATGAGAATGGTAAGAAAAGAATGTATGGCAACTATCGGTACTTTAGGTAATGCTGAATTCAAAAACTTATCAATCGGTAAAGCCGGAAGAAAACGTTATTTGGGTATCAGACCAACTGTCCGTGGTGTTACAATGAACCCTTGCGATCACCCACACGGTGGTGGTGAAGGTAAAACCGGTCCTGGTGGACATCCGAAAACACCTTGGGGCAAACCTGCTCTTGGTTATAAAACCAGAAAACAAGGCAAAGCGTCTGATAAATTAATCGTAAGAAGACGTAAAAAATAGTAACAAAGTGTAAAGGGTTGAAGTGTTTGATATTCAATTCTTTAACCCTTGAACTTTTAAACAAATACAAACTACCAATTAAAATAAGAAAGGTAAAAAAATGGCACGTTCATTAAAAAAAGGTCCTTATGTAGAAGAAGCTCTACGTAAAAAAATAGACAAAATGAATGCAAATTCTGAGAAAAAAGTTGTTAAAACTTGGTCTAGAGATTCTATGATTACTCCTCAGGAACCAAATATGTTAGGTCATACAATCGCTGTTTACAACGGGAAAACTCACGTTCCAGTATATGTTACAGAACAAATGATCGGACACAAATTGGGTGAATTTGCACCTACAAGAATGTACAAAGGACACGCTGCAGATAAGACTGCAAAAAGAAAATAGGTAGCTGTTACCGAGTGAAAGTTCGGTTTCGGTGAACTTATCCCAAACTATTATGGGAATCAATTAAAAGAAATTACTTAAATTAAAAGGAAAGTAAAAATGGAAGCTAAAGCAAGACAAACAGATATAAAAATGACAGCAAGAAAATTACGTCGTGTAATTAACGAAGTAAGAGGAAAAGCTGTTGTTGAAGCTCAACAAATGTTGCGTTTTATGCCTTATTTTGCAGCAAGAGTGGTTGAAAAAAACTTGAAAGCCGCTGTTGCCAATGCTCAAGAAAAATACGGTGTGGGTGCTGATTCATTGAAGGTTTCTGAAATCTTTGCTGATGAAAGTATTACATACAAAAGAGCAAAAACAAGAGCGCAAGGTCGTATGTACTCTAGAGTGAAACGCACATCACACCTTACTGTAAAAGTAAGTGACGGTACAAACAATTAATTACGAAGTAGTAAAATAAAAAGGTAATAAAAATGGGACAAAAAACACATCCAACCGGATTTAGAGTAGGTATAATTAAACCTTGGTTAAGTACTTGGTACGCTAAAGTTAAAGATTATGCTGAATTTGTTGCAGAAGATGCAAAAATAAGAAAATTCGTTAAGAAAAAATTGTATGCTGCAGGAATATCAAAAATCCTTATCGCAAGAAAATCACAAAATACAACTATTACTGTTGTTGCTGCAAAGCCGGGTATCGTTGTTGGACGTGGCGGACAAGGTATTGATGAATTAAAACAAGCAGTATCAAACCATATCGGCAAACCGGTTATCATTAACGTTGTTGAAGTTGCAAGAATTGATGCAGATGCGCAATTGGTTTCTGAAGCAATCGCTCAACAATTAGAAAAACGTGTTGCATTTAGAAGAGCTATGAAACAAGCTATGCAACGTACAATGAGAGCTGGTGCGCAAGGTATCAAAGTTATGGTATCAGGACGTTTAGGTGGAGCTGAAATCGCTCGTTCTGAATGGGCTAAAGAAGGAAGAATCCCTCTTCAAACTCTTAGAGCTGATGTTGATTACGGTTTCGCTGAAGCAGACACAATCATGGGTAAAATTGGTGTTAAAGTTTGGATTTTCAAAGGTAACTTAATGCCTGGTGAAAAAGCTGATACAAACATCAAAGCTAAAAATGAAAAAAGTGGTTCAGAAAAACCTCAAAGACGTCCGCGAAGAAACAAAGCAGTAGAATCTGCTGAGTAGATTAAAGTAAAAACTAACAGGAGCAAATAAAAATGTTACAGCCTAAAAAAACAAAATACCGCAAAATGATGAAAGGTAACATGAAAGGTCATGAAACAAGAGGTTGCAACTTCGAATTTGGAAGATATGCACTTCAAGCTCAAGAGCCTGGATGGATTACCAGCAGACAAATCGAGGCTGCACGTCGTGCAATGACTCGTGAAATCAAACGTGGCGGTAACGTTTGGATTAAAATATTCCCGGATAAACCGATTACTGCAAAACCTGCTGAAACTCGTATGGGTTCAGGTAAAGGTAATTTGGAATATTGGGTAGCAGTAGTAAAACCAAACAGAATACTTTTCGAACTTGATTACTTCGACAGAGCAACAGCTAGACACGCTCTTGAATTGGCTGCTCAAAAGTTGCCTATCAAAGTTAAAGTTATTGAAAAAGAAGAAACTAAATAAGGAATTATAAAATGAAATTAAGTGAAATGCGTGAAAAAACAGTTGAAGAACTTCAAAATGCAATTCAAGATTGGAAAAAAGATTTGTTCACTTATAAGATGCAATTAGCAACTCATAAGTTAGAGAACACAGCTTTGATTTCAAAAACAAAATCTTTAATTGCTCAAGCAAAAACTGTTATAACTGAAAAAACAGCAGTGGAGGTTAAAAATGCCTAAAAAAGAAAAACAAGGAACCGTAGTAAGCAACAAAATGGACAAAACGGTTGTTGTAAAAGTGGCTTCTTATGATCCACATCCAAAATACAAAAAGATTATTGAATCAAATAAAAATTACAAAGCTCACGATGAAAACAATGTATGTAACGAAGGCGATATCGTAAGAATTGTTGAATCAAGACCAATTTCTGGCGCTAAACGTTGGGTTGTTGCAGAAGTTGTTGAACAAGCTAAGTAGTAAATCAATCAATAATTTTCGAAGAACAAGATAAATTAAAAGGAAATTAAAAATGATACAACAAGAAACCAGATTAGAAGTAGCAGATAACACAGGTGCAAAAGAATTACTTTGTATCCGTGTTATGGGAAGCTCAAATAAAAAATTTGCTGCAGTAGGCGATGAAATCGTTGCTACAGTAAAAGATGCGACTCCAAATATGGCTGTTAAAAAATCAGAAGTTGTAAAAGCTGTTATCGTAAGAACTAAAGCTGATATCAAACGTGCAGACGGATCAGTTATCAGATTTGATGAAAATGCGGCAGTTATTATCAACAAAGACGGCAACCCAAGAGGAACTCGTGTATTTGGACCGGTTGCACGTGAACTTAGAGACAAAGGATATATGAAAATAGTTTCTTTGGCTCCGGAAGTTATCTAATAGTCCCGAGTAGAGGATTTATATTCGATATTCGTGAAGAATAACAAAAAATATAAAGGAAACACAAAAATGGCAGATAAAACTAAAAAAAGCTTGCATGTTAAAAGCGGTGACAGAGTTATCGTTACAGCAGGCAAAGACAAAGGAAAAATCGGTAACGTTAAAAAAGCTGTTCCTTCTGAAGGTAAAGTATTTGTAGAAGGTGCCAATATGGTAACAAAAGCTCAAAAACCTCAACCGATGGCAGGCATTCAAGGTGGACTTATCAAAATTGAAGCTGCATTAGATGCTTCAAATGTAATGGTAGTTTGTCCGGCTTGCGAAAAACCGACAAGGATCAAACATGAAGTCGTTGACGGCAAAAAAGTTCGTGTTTGTAAAAAATGTGGTGAACAGATAGACGCTAAATAGTTTAGCTTCTGAATTTAAGGAAAAGAAAAATGACAAAAACTAAAAACTTGAAAAACTTATATTTAGAAGATGCTGTACCGGCTTTGAAAGAAAAGTTTGGTTACAAGAACGAACATCAAGTTCCAAAACTTCACAAAATTGTTTTGAACATGGGTGTTGGTGAAGCATCACACAGTGCAAAGATTGCTGAAACAATCGAAGGTCAATTGACTAAAATTGCAGGTCAAAAATGTGTAATTACAAAAGCTAAAAAATCAATCGCTTCTTATAAATTGAGAGAAGGTATGCCGGTTGGTGCAATGGCAACATTGCGTGGCGAAAGAATGTACGACTTTTTACAAAAATTAATTTGTGTTGTACTTCCAAGAATTCGTGACTTCCGTGGTATTAGCGCTAAATCATTCGACGGTCGCGGAAACTACACATTGGGCTTGAAAGAGCAAGCTTTGTTCCCAGAAATCACTTTTGAAGAAGTTGATTTGGTTAAAGGTATGAACATTTCAATTATTACAACTGCTGAAACTGATGATGAAGCAAGAGAATTGTTGAAATTGTTGGGTATGCCTTTCAAAGGCTTGAAATAATCAAGTAGATAATATTGTAGTAAAACTAAACTTTAAAGTAATAAAGGAGAAATTCATGGCTAAGAAAGCGATGATAAACAAAGAACTAAGACGTGAAAAACTTGTTGCAGCGGGTAAATATCCGGCAGTAAGATTGCACAACAGATGCAGCATTTGTGGTCGTCCTCACGGTTACCACAGAGATTTCGGTCTTTGCAGAATTTGTTTAAGAAAAATGGCGCACCAAGGTTTGTTGCCTGGTGTAACAAAAGCAAGTTGGTAAGCGACAGAACTAACGAACAGAGGCTGCGATTATTTCCGCGCGGGATAATCTCAGCCCCTGAGTTTCGGTATTATGATATATAAAAATAAAAGACCTTTCGGGGGCTTTTATTTTTTTGTATACCACAATCATATTGTAGCGATGGGGGTTGTCACAGTATACTAAATAACGCTTAATATTAATCTATAATTATCTACTTGCGGAAATTTGGAACATAGTGTATAATCACAATATGGATATTATGAAGTTGACAAAGTTTGATGACTGTACAATTGCTGGGTTCGAAAGTTTAAAATTGCCCAAAACCCTTGCTATGACTGCGTTTGCGCCTACGGGGGGGGGGGCAATCCAAGCGTAGAGC
>JAZSRN010000064.1:0-41730 GCA_045538535.1 Candidatus Gastranaerophilaceae bacterium
ATTTTAATACTGTTTAATAAGTAACATAATACTACTATCATAGATTTATGTCAAATGATATTTTAAAAGTTTTTGGTTTAAATTTAAAAATAGAACGGATAAAGAAAAATTTAACACAAGCACAACTTGCTGAAATTTTAAATGTCCACGAAAAACACATCGGAAAAATAGAAACCGGACATCAAAATGTTACGTTAAAAACACTGAGCAAAATTGCAAATGCGCTAGAAATCAGTGAAGATTCGTTATTGAAGAAAAATTAAATTTTTAGTAAACTATCGGTTGTAAAATGCTCAAAAACCTCCCTTGTTAAAGGGAGGGGGACCGCCGAAGGCGGTGGAGGGATTCTTTGTATAAACATAATCCAAAATTAACTAAAAATGCTCGTGTGCTTCGAAAAAATATGACTAAACAAGAAAAAAAGTTGTGGTATAATTTTTTAAGAACTTATCCTTTAAGGTTTTTACGTCAAAAAGTTATTAATAATTATATTGTTGATTTTTATTGCGCAAGTGCAAAATTGGTTATTGAACTTGATGGTGGCCAACATTATGAACCTAAGATGATTATTTCTGATAAAAATAGAGATATAGAATTGAATAAATATAATTTAGATGTATTGAGATTTACAAATACAGATATTGATTATAATTTTGAAGGATGTTGTAAATATATAGATTCTTATATAAAAAACAAATATCCGAATTTATTTAGTGAGGTGAATTTATGAACATACTAATAACAGGTGCAAGTAGAGGTATCGGTAAAGCGATTTTTGAAGAATTACGTCAGTATGGAAAAGTTTTTGTGACCGGACGTGATGAAAATTCACTAACAGAACTTTGTGCTGATGGTTATTGTGTTTGTGATTTGGCCAAGGATACTTCTGTATTAGAAAATTTTATTTGCGAAAATCAAATTGATATATTGATTAATAATGCTGGCGGATATATTTACGGCGGAATTGAAACTATGTCAAATGAACAAATAGATACACTTTTTGCGTCTAATCTCATCGCGCCTATCAAGCTTATAAGGAGTGCTATAGCGCACATGAAAGCAAATAAATTTGGAAGAATAATAAACATTGGTTCTATTTCGGGAGTTATGGGTGAAGCTTATGCAAGTCTTTACTCGTCCTCAAAATCGGGTCTGATTGGGTTGACAAAAGCTTTGGCGTTAGAATTGGCAGAATATAATATTACTGTAAACACAATCAATCCGGGTTGGGTAGAAACCGGTTTAGGTTTGGAATCGATTGAAGAGAGTGAATTTTCCAAAGAAGAAATCCTCGACACAATTCCGCAAAGACGTTTTGTCAAACCGGAGGAAGTTGCAAAGTTGTGCCGTTATTTGATTTCGGAAGATGCAAAAGGTATAACGGGGCAATCAATAAATCTTTGTGCCGGCTTGAGTGTTGGGATATAAAGTTATTTACAAGCATGTTTGCCATCCCATGACAAGTCGCTACAGCCGAGATAATCTTGATTTTCGTTAAATATCACCCAAGCAGTACAACCTGCTCCCGATGTTGAAGTGCTACATTTGGTAAATGGAGCGTTCTCATCTCCAACGATACCGGCCGCAACAAATCCTTGTTTTGTCAAATAAAACCAGAATAAATCTTTACCGGCAGTATTCGGGGCCTTAAAACCGTTTATATCAACTTGTAATTGGGCACAAGTTTCATTTAGCGGATAGGAACCGTAATTTTTGTCGCAACTTGTAGAGTATACCTCTATGGCATACGAGCTTCCATCGTTAAGCATAAATCTATATTTTGAACCTTTAGCACTTGTTTCATCTATGTTATGCCAGTCATTACCATTTAATAAACGATATTTTCCGTTCCAAAAACATCCAGGTTGATTGCCACAATCTTTAACAATATTCAGATATGGTTTTAATTTGCTTACAAGAGAAGAAGATGATTCCCATGTGCTAGGTTCGCCTTCTATCCAATAGTCAGGTGTTCCGTGTTCATTTTTTGCGAACAAATATGCTTGAGATAGCGTAGAGTATGCTTTTTTCAGTTTGGAAACTGTTTCTTTTGTTTTGTGTTTTGCAATAAGTGTTGGCATTGTCATTGCTGCAACTATTCCGATAATGCCTAATGTAATCAATACTTCTGCTAATGTAAAAGCTTTAGTTTTATTAAGTTTCATTCATAATCTCCTATAAAAAATGAGTGTACCTTTTATAATATACAAGTTTTACTAATTTTTGTCAACATTTTATGAGTATAGCTCTATTTTATAAGTGTAATTTTTGGCTAACAATTAAATAGAGGTAGGTATGTATTTAAAAAAAGCTTTTGGACAAAATGTACAAAGATATCGCAAATTAAGAAAATTAACGCAAGAGAATTTGGCCGAACTTGTTGGTGTTGATGCGACAAGCATAAGTTCTATTGAAACAGGAAAATTTTTTCCGTCAGCTGATAATTTGCAAAAAATTGCCTTAGCGCTTGAAATAAATGTCGAGTCATTGTTTTCTTTTGAATCTTTAAATTCGAATTTTGAAATTTATGAAGAAATCTTGAATATATTGAAGGATATGCAAGATGACCATGTGAGATTAAATGCTCTACGGAGTTTTTTGAGAATTATTGTTTAAGTTATTTTACCCATTTGAACGATTTTACATAATCTGAGCCATTGATGTCACCGTTGATATCAACAACGAATATTTTATGTATATTGTTTTTGTTTTTGGTTGTCGGAATTTTTGCGATTTCGTTTTGATATGAGGCTACATCTTCGGATCCGCCAATCCAAGGTATTGTGTTTAATAAAGTGTTGAGTGAAACATTTTTGATTTTTGAGAATACATTTGTCATGTTTTTAGAAAGACTGCCGAAGATTTTCATATCTGCAATAGCGTTGGAAATGTTGTACGAACCTGTCATATACATATTCAAATCGTTACCGTCTGAATAAATATTTATTTTTTGTGCAATACCGTTTTCAATATGTATATCTCCGGAAATACTCGCAAAATCTCCGGTTTTTAAAGGGGTAATCAAGTCTATAATTCCGTTTATGCTTAGGCCAGTAATGCCTCCGGAGATTAAATTACCGGCTTTTAGTAAATATTCTAAAGAACCTAATTTAGGCATTTTGCCGTCTTTTACTATGAAAAAAGCATCTCCACTTAGGGTTTGTAAACATTTTTCGTGTGTTTTTGCATTACACATCAAGTTTACATCTCCGGTTATAAGTCCGTAAATTTGGCCTTTTAAATCAAATAAAGCTTCGGACATTTCTTGAGCATTTGCATCTATCATGTGCATTTTCAAGCCTACGGCGTGATTTAAAAGATTGTAATAGGCGTTTCCGGAAACTTTTCCTTGGGCAACGTCGAATTTGTAATCTTTTACGTTCAATAACATTTTTTCATTCAGAGAATACTCTGATTCAAAATTTGTTGCGTCAATATTTTTTACGTTGATTTTATCGGCCTTTACTTTTGCGTTATTAACAATTAACTGCGTGTAATCAAAGTTTTCGTTTTGTATTTCGCCAAAGTTGGATGATGTTTGCACTGTGCTAATTTCAAAATCTCTCAACATGTCTGTAATAATATCAATATCAAGTGTGTCAAAATTCAAATCCATATTTTCGATGACAAATGGAGACAGAAATCTATTTTTGGCAACTGCGTCTATATTTACAGTACTGGATAAAATTGAACCGTTAGATTTTATAAAAATTTTATCCGGTTGAAAATCAAGATTGATATCTTTAATAGTTGAGTTATAAAAAGGGATATCAATACTTGTCATGTCAAATTTGCCGATAATTTTTGGATTTAAGGATGTTCCGTTAAGTTGTAAATCAGAGGTGAAAATACCTTGTTTCATTACCGGTTTGCGAAATATTATGTTGAAAATTTTTGCATCTGTTGGTGCTAATGTTCTGATTTTAAAATCTTTAAATGCGAGGATATTATTTTTTAAATAATTTACTTTTCCCGAAGCTTCAAGTTGAGTAGTTTCGTAGGGTTTGTTGTTTTGGGATGTTATGATTTTATTATATTTAAAGTTGTTAAGTATAAAACCTTCTGAGTTGAATTCTGAATCTGTCGTTATTTTGACCGGATATTCGGAATCGCCAAGTGACGCTCCCATGTAATAAATACTGGAATTTTCATTGATATTTAAAGTTGAATTTGTTGATAAAAGATGTTTGTTTCCCTTCAAACGAGAAGTTAGGCTTATATCTCCTTTTATTTTTATCGGATAAACTTGGGTGTTATTATAAAATCTATCAACAAAGTCTTGTGAAGGTTGTGTGTTTAAATATATATCAATATTAGGTGTTTTAAATAAATTTGTGATTTTACCGTTCAAAAATATTGGCATACCGCCAAATTTTGTATTTAATTTGTTGATATTGAGTTGATTATTATTTAAAAATAAATTTCCGCTTAAGATGGAGAGTTTGACTTTTTGTGGCAGATATTCAAACTCAACGCCATCAAGTTCGCCAAATGCTCTTATTTTATTATTCGTAATTTTAGATGATAAATTAATTTTGCCGTTAAGGTTTTTTATATCGGATAAAATTGTATGTGAATTTTTTGGAATAAGTTGTATAAAATCTTCAATTGTTGCAATCTCAAATTCATTGAGATTGATTTGCCCATTAATAGAACGTTTTTTGTCAAAAGCATTTTTAATATTTAATGAAATATTATAGGGGTTTTGTTTAATTTTTCCGTAAAGGTTTGATAATTTAAAATCTCCGTTGTTTAATTCAAAAGTAGAGTTTGCGGTTGAAAAATCATTTCCTTTAAGGTCATAAACTTTTCCTTTTAAAATTATTTTATTATAATCAATATTTTCGATATTTCCGTTGTAACTTCCGGCAAAAGATGTTTTAAGTTCTTTGAAATCGTTAGAATATGGAATATTTGATTTGCTTGGCAACAGACTTATTAAATCTGCCCCACTAAATCTGTCGGAGGTGAATTTTGTTGAAAGATTTGTTTTGTCTAAAACTCCGGAGATTTTTATAAGTGCGTTGTTGATATAACTATTCAGATTAAAGGATGCTTTCTCGTTGTCGAAGTTTATTTTACCTTTAATATTTTTTAATTGAACCGGAGAAATTGTTGTTTTGAGAATGTTTCCGTTAAGGCTGACAATTCCTTTTGCAAATATATTTTGTCCCACAATTATATTGTTAGGGTCGGGAACTTGGCCGGTTAAATTCAAATATAAATCCGATGAGCCATTTGCAAATTCTATTTGTTGAACAAGTTTGGAATAATTTCCCAGCATAGGTGATTTAGAAAGAATTTTTACAAAATCGTTGAGATTTTGATTGTGGGCTTCTACATTAAAATCAAGATTTCCGTATAAATCGCAAGTTCCGTTTACGGCAATCGGTTTGTTGTTTAGCGTTGCGGAAATTGTTGTGAATTTGGTATTAATATCATTGAATATCAATTCTCCGGCCGCATTTTTAATAGTCATATTTTTAATATCATTAAATGATACGATGCCGTTTTTGAATTGCAGATTTCCAAATGCGTGCGGATTTTTTTTGTTTCCGTAAACTCTTAGATTTATTCCGCCTTGGCCTTTTATATCCATAATTGGTACCGGCCCGATAACAAAGTTTAGGATTTGATGAAGCGGATTTAAAACAAATTGTGCTGTGGCAAGGTTTACGTTGTTGCTACTTGTTATTTGTAAATCTGCATCTTTTGAACCATAAAGTTGGATAGGCCCTTTTACGTTTACATATTGATTTCTGTCTGTTGGTACGTGTACGTCTAAATTTAAAACATCTTTATCAAATTCGAGTTTAATTTTTGCGCCGGATGTATTTTGAATTGGTTTTATTAAGTATCCATTTGATACGAGAATATCTCCGATTATGTTTGGGGTTAAATTGTTTCCCGTAATGCTTAGATTGCCGATTATATCGCCATAGAAAGGATGTTGTTTAAGTTTGTATAGATTTATATCGGGCGATAAATTTTCTTCTCCCGGTAAAAGCGGAATAAATGATTCTACACGACTTTGATTAATTGTTGTATTAATATCATAATAAGGTTTTTTAGAATTTATTTTGTTTATCTTTCCATAAATATCAATGTTTATATCTTGGCCGGTTAATTTGAGATTGTTTATTTCCAGAGTGTTGTTGTTTGGGCTAATGTTTGAATTTACAACCAGTTTATTTTTAGAGGATATAGATTTGAAAGGGTCTTTATTGTAAATATTAAAATTATTTAGGGTTAATGTAGAAATGATTTGTTTGCCGTCAATATTATCTTGAGTATCTGCTTCGTAATTAATAATTCCCGCAAGCTTTGTGATTTCACCTCGTGAAAATGCGGTTGCGAATGATGAAAAATCCGACAAATTAAGGTTTTCAATGCTACTTTTTACAAAAAAGTTTTCTTTATCAATCTTGTTCAAAGGCCATTTTATTTTTGCATCAATGTACAACTTTGCCGGAGTTGCGGATTGCAGTTTGGCATAAGCGTTAATATTTGCGAATTTGTTGGATGCGTAATTTATAGCAAGCGGAGCATTCTCAATTATGTTAATTGATTTTTGGGAAATATTGTCTGAAAGCTGAATATTAAATTTGCTAATTGATATTTTGGCTTCAGAAATTGTAAATGGTGCAAGTAAATCAAGAGGAACATTGTATTCACCTAACTTTAAATTAAAGTTTTTGTCAATAATCAAGTATGAATTAAGTTCATCTGCTGAAAAATCCGAAATGGCAAGTTTTTTGAATAAAAGTGGTAATATTTTGATTTTAATATGTGGGTTGTTGATTTTTAAAGGCGATATATTTTTATCAGAAATGATTTCAAAATTTTTGGCGTCAATAATAATAGAAGGCAAGAGTCCGGTCTTGAAATGTGCGTCAGTGTAATTGATATTGAAGCCTGTTTTTTTAAAAACAAGTTGTTGAATTTTGATTTTATGTTTAGAAAGGTTCACTATTGCGGGAATTCCAAAATAATAAATTCCGTATAGTGAACCCAAAATTACTGATGAAATTATTAAAGTTTTAAATTTTTTGCGCATTACATTCTAAGTATACGATGTTAATGTAAAAAATAAAAGTTTGTAAATCAATCGTATCATTTAAAGAATTCGTTAGAATTTTTCGCAATGAATTTGGAAATAACATCTTGGGTGTTTGCAGCAAGGACAAAGTTTTGGTGCACTTGTATCTTCGTGAATATATCCGCAATTTCGGCATTTCCATTCAACAGTTTTTTCTTTTTTAAATACGGTATCATTTTGAATGTTTTTTAGTAATTGTTGATAACGTTTCATGTGATGTTCTTCAACTTCTATAACTTCTTCAAACGTGTGGGCAATATCTTCAAAACCTTCTTCTTTTGCGATTTTTGCCGCTTCTTTGTAGATAATTTCTGCCTCTTCTCGTTCTCCATCTAGAGCACTTTGTAAATTTTCTTCTGTAGTTCCGAGGAAAAATGGGTAATTTGATTCTACGTGTCCAACCAAATTGCCCAAATGTTTGTAAAAAAGTTTTGCGTGTTCTTTTTCGTTATCTGCAGTTTCAAGAAAAATCGCTGCAATTTGTTCATAACCTTCTTTTTTGGCTATGGATGCAAAATAGGTGTATCGGTTACGAGCTTGGGACTCTCCGGCAAACGAATTTATAAGATTTTGTTCGGTTTTTGTTCCTTTTAGTTCTTTCATAAAGACCTCCTTTTGTTTCATTAAACCGGTTGCAGATAAAATATTCATCACTAATCCGTCTAATTCATTTCGGCAACATTAAAATAAAAAGATTAGCTAACAAGGGGATTATTTAAAATCAAGTGTCAACGATAATACATACAGGTAATAGTAATAGTAGGAAAGAAATATGAAGTTATTATTTTATACAGAAAAATTAGCGAAAAAGATTATGTTTTATGACACGATTGCGAAACAAGCATTGAGTGCAATGCAACAAAACCCATTTTTTAAACCTCGTCCGGTGACTATAGTTTGGGTTGAAGAAGAATAACAATCAAAAAGACGAGTTATAAACTCGTCTTTTTGATTGTTTATTTTATTAATAGATTAGTAATCCATTTTCCAACCGTTGCGTGCTAGATAGCTGTAACATCCATCAGCGCTACTGGCTCCATCTGAAGTTCTGCAGTTATCAGCATTCTTGTAGTCAATTAATTTACCATTTGGAGTTACTTTAAATCTAAATACGTCATAACCGTAAGTGTTTGGGGCTTTATAGCCATTGATGTCTAAATTCATAAATGTCGATTCTTCTTCTGAAACATATGTTGTGTCCAAACTTACCATTGCTCCATCTGTAAATATCATAAAATTATCTCCGGTTATATCATCTCCTTCATTAGAGTTTCGAAATTTAATTATATAATTTTCACATTCGACTAGATTAACAAAATTAAAATATTGTTTTAAATCTTCGTAAAACTGAGTGCAAGCTGGGTCAACAAGAAAACTCCCGAATGGGCATTCTCCATGTTCTGAATTTGTTCTCATTTTTATATAAGGTTCGGTATCTTCTAATTTGTCAACTCCACCAGCATCAGCGCGCATTTTTTGGAAGCCTTGCTCAAGAGTTGAAACTGTTTTTTTTAATTGAGTAACATAGGTTTGCTTTTTATAATTTGAAACTAAAGTAGGTAATGTCATTGCCGCAACAACACCAATAATACCGAGGGTGATAAGGACTTCTGCTAATGTAAAACCGAATTTTTTTGTCATAATCAAACACCTTTCTAAATTTATTATAAATAAAATCCTAACAAGTTGTTAATATAATACTGCATGTTGGGATAAAAGTCAATCATGTTGTTATTGTATTTATAATTTAATAATGATTGAAATAAAATTAGATGATTTGATATGGCAACACCGAGTGACTGCCGATAAAATTGCAAAAGATACAGGATTGAGTAAAAATACAATCTCGAAAATGCGCAATTCCAAAAATGCGAATATAAGTATCTCAACTATAGATAAACTTTGCGAATATTTTAGTTGTGACGTTTCGGATTTGTTGGTTTATGTGAAAAAGGATTAGTTTTTATACTAAAATTAATGGCCGATTGTTTATAAACAATCGGCCATGCATGTTTGTTTATTTTGAAAATTATTTCAAAGCATCTTTGAATTTTTTACCAGCAGAGAATGCAGGAACTGTTTTAGCAGCAATTTTCAATTCTTTACCAGTTTGAGGGTTTCTACCTTTTCTAGCAGCACGTTTGCGTGGTTCGAAAGTTCCGAAACCAACCAATGTTACTCTTTCTCCTTTAGCAACAGCAGTTTGGATTGCATCAACTGTAGCTGCGATAACGTCAGCAGTTGCTTTTTGTGAAACTTTAGCTTTTTTTGCTACTTCTTTTACTAATTCTTCTTTGTTCATTACGAACCTCCTTCTTATTTATGCCACACGGTAATCAGAAACCACCTATATCTGGCATGCTTTACTAATCGACAAAATCATTATAGCATTATATTTAGATTTGGCAAGGGGTTTGACAAAAAAAATTTGTCAAAATCCAGATATAGTTTGGATATACAATAAGCAACCCTATTGAAAGCCTTTATTTACGAGTCTTTTAGCCTTGCGAATTTTATATCATTGTAGAAATGTTGTAGGATTTGGTATGCATTGTAACCTTGTCCCGCGAGATTGTTTGCACCATGTTGACTCATTCCGACACCGTGTCCGCTTTTTCGTACGCTATCATCATACGAAGGTACTGAGTGAATATATGGGAGATTGCTACCCCAGACATCGTCTGCTGAAAAACTATGTCCTCCGGCAGATGCAAAATAGTATGCGCATATAATTTTCATGTTATGAATAAGAACGATATCTTTTGTTTCTGTTACGGCGTGATTTGTTTTTTCTGTTTCTGCTGAAGCACCGCCGTAAGCTTGGTCTTCAGGCGTGTCGTACAAATCGAAACCTAAGTTTGCGCGTTTCCCTAGATTTGCCATTGCATAACTTCTGGCGGCAATAGCTTGTGCTTTTAAGGCTTCTTCGTTCCAACCAGAAGGCATTTCGGCCGGAACTACACCTTTTAAATAATCTTCGAGGGGAACATCGTTTATGACTGTAATGTGTCCGTTCTTGTTTTGGATATGAACAAGTCCTCTATACCACTTGTTTTTAATGCTTGTATAGCCGTTTTCTCCTTCATTAAAGCGTATTACAATGTTATCTGAATTTATTTTATAATATCTGTCTTCAATTTTTATTGCTAAAACACTGTTGTATGGTCGGATTTCGTACGCTGTCATTTTGTCTAAATCACATACGGTTGTATTTGTGTTGGCATCAATAATTTTGCCGTCCGTCGAAATTCCGGCAACGATACTGTTTACATCAACTTGTAAACCGATTTTAATTGCTTGGCAATTTTGTTGTGCGCACAAAAGTAAAATTGTAGTAAAAATTATTGTTGCAATCTTTTTCATACAACAATTTTAACACTTATTTGAAAAATATGCATTAGGCTTTTTGATTGATTTTTTTAATTCCTAATTTTCCGGTCAAATTGTCCGCATATTTTTCACCGAGCTTTTCGCCTAAAGCGTATGAGCCGATTGAACCGCCAACAAATATCAATCCTCTGATTACGTTAGCGATTTTGCCCCCCGATTTTGAAGTTAAGATTTTGTCCGCTAATCCTTTGAAACAATTTTTATTTTTTGCCTTTAGTGCAAGATTATTTATGTTTTTTTCGTTAATATATTTATCCAAATGGATTTTCATTAATCCTTCACCTAAGAACATACCGGATAAGGCCGCTGTTTCAACGATTGCTGTACGTGGTTTGTCATCAGACATACCTATTTTAAGTAGTGCAGAACCACAAATCAAAGGGTTAACGTTTTCACTGGCAAATTTAAGTCCTTTGCTTGTGTATTTCATAAAATTATTACTTTTTGACATATCGGAGAATATTGAATTTGCCGACTTTGCTCCCGCTCCAATGACGTTGTCCCATTTCATGACTTCATTAAATACATTCGTCGCTTGCCCCACCATGACAGGAGCTCTACCAACTTCACCATTTGAGGTTTTGTCGGCATTTCTATATGCGAATATCAATGATGATACTGTGTTCGCCATGAAATAGACCTTTATAACACTACACTACACATATATAAAGTTTTTTTTTGATTAGAAATTGCCTTTTGTAATAAATTCCGTTACAAAATTAACAAAAAACTTTATTTGGAATATAATTGTCCTATAAATAGGTAGGACAAATGAATTTAGCACAAAACATTAGCGCAGAAGAAATAGTTAAGGCAACCGGATTGCAACACATTGCAATAATTATGGACGGTAATCGTCGTTGGGCAAAAGAAAAAAATTTGCCGTCCGCGTTCGGGCATAAAAAGGGTGTTGAAGCTTTAAAGGCAACTCTGAGAGCTTGTGATGATTTTGGTATAAAATATTTGACAGTGTACGCTTTTTCAACAGAAAATTGGAACAGAAAGCAAGAAGAAGTTGATTTTTTGATGGATTTGTTAGCCGTAACTTTGCAAAACGAGCTTGAAGAAATGCATAAAAATGGTGTTGTAATAAGCTTTATCGGTGATATTGCAAAATTAAATGATAAGTTGCAAAAAATACTTTTCAATGCGGTGGAAAGAACCAAAAATAATACAGGAGTAAATTTACAAATAGCGTTCAATTATGGCGCGCGTGACGAAATTGTTTCTGCCGTTAAAAAAATAGCTTTAAAAATTCAAACTGGTGAACTTTTGCCCGAGAATATTGATGAACAAATTTTTGCCAACCATATTTATACAAGAAATATTCCGGATCCGGATTTGTTAATAAGAACCGGAGGTGAAATGAGAGTTTCGAATTACCTTTTGTGGCAAATTGCATATTCGGAAATTTATGTTACTCAAAAATTTTGGCCTGAGTTTGACAAATTGGCTTTAAATGATGCTTTGCAAGATTTTTATAAGCGTCAACGACGTTTTGGAGTGTAATTTATGACGAAAAAGATTGTTTTTGCAACAGGGAATTTACATAAATTGCAAGAAATTAATGAAATTTCAAAGGGTTTTGATGTTGAATTTGTTCTGCCTAAAGGTGAATTTAATCCCGATGAAAACGGAACAACATTTGCGCAAAATTCGTTGATAAAGGCAAAGGAAGCTTATAAGGTTTCAAATATGCCGGTTCTTGCTGATGATTCGGGGTTGTGTGTGGAAGCATTAGATGGTGCTCCGGGGTTACATTCGGCGCGTTATGCCGGAACTCAACAAGAAAAAATTGACAAACTTTTAAATGAATTAAATGGTGTTGTAAATCGTAAAGCAAAATTTGTTTGTTGTATGACACTTTTAGATGCGCAAGGAAATATAGCGCGGGTTGTAACCGGTGAATGTTATGGTTCAATTGTTGAGAAACAATTAGGTGTGAACGGGTTTGGTTTTGACCCTATATTCTTAGTTGATGGAACAAATAAAACTATGGCCGAAATGTCTGAAGATGAAAAAAATAAAATTTCGCATAGGGGTAATGCACTTAGACAAATTTTAAACGGTCTATAGTTTAATGTTTTAAAATACTCTCTGTTGTATTTGCAACAAAGTTCCTTGGAGCTTTGACAAGTCAACGCTTTTAGGGGTTATAAATCCCCCGAGTGTTTATTGACATGACGGTATATTCTTAATAGTATAATATTAAAAATACGTTTAAATGATAGGAGAGGATATGAAGAAAATAATAATAATTTTGTTAGCCATCGTAACGTGTGCGATTGCTTATCGGATGGGGATAAATTGGTTCGGCCAGTACAGTAAAAATAAATCTCTAAAAAGTAAACCGGCGCCGAGTGTTGTGGTAGAAGAAGTTGGAGAGGCAAGTGTCATCAGACAATTTGAAGCGCCGGGTCGTATTACTTCAAAATATCAAGTCGGAGTTATGGCGCGTATTGCCGGATATTTGCAAAAAAGTTATTTTAAAGAAGGTGACGAGGTTAAGCAAGGACAAGCTTTGTTTTTGATTGAACCTACAGAATATCAAAATACGGTTAATACAACTGCTGCAAATGTAAAAAATATTACCGCACAACTTTCTTATGCCGAAAAGCAGTTAGCAAGAGCACAAGAACTTGTTGCGAAAGATTATATTGCAAAAGCAAGATATGACGAAATGCTTGCAAGTAGAGATTCTTTGAAAGCACAATTGGCTTCTGCGCAAGCACAATACGCTGATGCACAAAGAAATCTGGGTTATACAACCGTAAAAGCTCCTGTAGATGGCAAAATCGGTATTATTACGGTTACTGTGGGGAACTATGTCAGCCCGACAAGTGGAAATCTTACGACAATAAATAGTAACAATCCGATTTATGTAACTTTTCCGATTGAATCTAATGATTTTACCTTGTTAAGTGCTTCAGACGGCAGTAATAATACCAATAGAAGAACTGAAATTATTTTCCAAAATGGTATGGAATATAAGTATGAAGGGGTTCAAGATTTTAATGACAACAAAGTTGATCAAACAACCGGTACGGTTACTATGCGTGCAACATTTGACAACCCTAATGGTGAACTTTTGCATGGCGAATTTGTGACGATAAGATTGTATGCAAACAATCCGGTTCTTGTTCCGGTGGTTCCACAAGTTGCGGTGCAAGAAAATCAAGAAGGAAAATATGTTTATAAGATTGACGAAAATAATTTGCCTCAATTAGTTTATATAAAAACATCCGGTCAAGATGGTGAAAATTGGATTGTTTCAGAAGGTTTGCAAAAAGGTGACAGAATTGTAACCGATGGTTTGCAAAAGGTTATGCCTGGAAATCCTATTACGGCTGTTACAAAAGAAGAGATGGATAAAATAAGAAATGCAGAACCTCAAAAGGATAAAAAATAATTTTTAATAAGGAATGATATAAATGGCAGAACAACAAGGAAATTTATTTATAAAAAGACCGAAACTTGCGATTGTAATCTCGTTGGCAATTATGCTTGCCGGAGCTTTGCTTATGGGTACTCTTCCATTAGAAGAATATCCGTCGATTACACCGCCTCAAGTTGTAGTTACGGCAACTTATGCCGGTGCAAGTTCGGACGTAATTGAATCAACTATTGCGGCACCGGTTGAAGCGCAGCTAAACGGTGTTGAAAATATGATTTATATGCAATCATCGTCTCAAAACGGGTCTTATAAATTAACCTTATATTTTGATATCGGAACTGATCCTGATATGGCGTTGGTAAATGTTCAAAACCGATTACAGTTGGTTACTCCTCGTTTACCCGAAGAGGTAAAACGATATGGGCTTTCGGTGCGCAAATCTACCGGTGGGCCCGGAATGTTGATGATTGCGGTAAGTTCTCCTACCGGAACATATAACTCGTTGTATATTGCAAACTATGCTTCCATTTATATTAAGGACGAACTTGCACGTATCAAAGGTGTTGGTACTGTGGCTGTATTTGGTTCTTCTGAATATTCAATGAGGATATGGCTTGATGCTACAAAAATGGCAAATTTAGGGGTTACTGCCGCCGAAGTTAATGCTGCAATTCAAGCGCAAAATACTCAAGCGCCTGCGGGTGATCTTGGGGTTGAACCAATGGTTAATAAACAAATGATAAAATTGACTCTAAGAACTAAAGGCCGTTTGAAAGATGCTTCACAATTTGAGGATATTGTAATTCGTTCAAAAACGGATGGTTCTCAAATTAAATTAAAGGATATTGCAAGAGTAGAACTTGGGGCAGAAAGTTATTCTTTCTTTTCTCGTAATGGCGGAAAGGATGCCGCAATTATTACTATTGCGCAGTTGCCGGAAGCTAATGCTATTGATTTGGCCAAAAAAGTTAAGAAGAGATTGAAAGAATTAAGCAAAAGTTTTCCTCAAGGTATTGAGTATAAAGTAGAATATGACGACACTGAGTTTGTACAAGAATCTATTGACGAAGTTATTGAAGCGATTGCTTTGGCGATTTTGCTTGTAGGTGCAGTAACATATTTGTTTTTAGGTTCGGGCAGAGCGGCATTTATTCCGTTTTGTGCAATTCCTGTTTCGTTAATCGGTGTGTTTATATTCATGCACTTGTTAGGCTTTTCTATTAACTTGTTAATTCTATTTGGTTTGGTTCTTGCGGTTGGTTTGGTTGTTGATGACGCGATAGTTGTTCTTGAAAATACGCAGCGGCATATTCAAGAAGGCAAAAATCCGAAAGATGCTACAGAAGTTACGATGAAAGAAGTTTTTGGCGCGGTATTAGCAACTTCGCTTGTATTGATGGCCGTATTTGTGCCGGTTTCGTTTATGGGTGGAATTACGGGGCAAATGTTTAGACAATTTGCGCTTTGTATTGCTGCTTCTATTGGTTTGTCAACTTTGGTTGCACTTACTTTGTCGCCGGCTTTATGTGCAACAATGTTGAAAGATGGTGCTGAAAAACCTGATTTTAAGTTTATTCAAAAATTTGATGCTTGGTTCAATAATGTTAGGGCAAAGTATTTGGAAGGTGCAAAGTTATTTATAAATTCTCCGAAATTGACTCTAATTGTTTTTGGTTTAATTTTGGTAGCGATTTTGTTAATGTTTAAATTGTTACCAAGTGGATTTTTGCCTACAGAGGATAAAGGTGCTATATTTACGCAGTTACAGTTGCCGGATGGTTCATCTGCATCGCGTACAGATATCGCAACAAGAGAAATTGAAAAGATTATTGCAAACACTCCGGGAGTAAAAAATACGGTAACGATGGTTGGTTTTAATGGTGAAAACACCGCGTTTGTGGTTGCGCAGTTGGAACCTTGGTCAAAGCGTAAAAAGAAAGAACTTCAAATGAAAAATATCCTTGCAAAGTGGCAATCGCAATTTGCAAATTATCCTTCTGCAACGGTTGTATCATTTGCGCCACCGTCAATTTCCGGTTTGGGTATGTTCGGTGGGTTTGAATACCAATTGTTGGACAAGGGTGATAGAACACCACAACAGTTGTACGATGAGGCAATAAAATTAATCCAAGCGATTAACAAAGATCCGGCATTTACAATGGCATATACTTCTTATACGGCGACTTTGCCTCAATTGCTTTTGAATGTCGATGAATCAAGAGCTATGGCGCAAGGAGTTTCTATTGCAGATATTTATTCTGCGCTTGCTGCATATTTTGGAAAATCTTATATAAATGACTTTAATAAATATGGACGTGTTTATCGTGTATATATGCAAGCAGATGCGGAATATAGGGAAAAACCTGCGGATATAAATAATATTTTTGTTCGAAATAATCAAGGTAAAATGGTTCCTTTGTCTGCTTTGTTAAAAGTTGAGAATATTGTTGGGCCATATAGTTTGAGCCGATTTAATATGTATCCGGCGGTTTCTATCAATGGTACAGCAAGAGCCGATGTAAGTTCGGGTAAAGCTATGCAAATTGTTGAAGAAATTTCGGATAAAGTTTTGCCAAAAGATATGACGTTCTCTTGGTCCGGCAGTTCATTGCAAGAACATGAATCGAGTGGGCAAATTTTAGGAATATTGGCTATGTCTCTGATTTTTGTTTATTTGTTCTTGGTAGGACTTTACGAAAGTTGGATGTTGCCGGTTGCAGTACTTTTGATTTCGCCAGTGGCGTTATTAGGTGCGGCGTTTTTCCAATATGTTTCGGGTCAAGCTTTGGATTTGTATTCGCAAATCGGACTTGTAATGTTGATTGGTTTGAGTACAAAGCAAGCTATTTTGATTATTGAATTTGCAAAAGATGCGCACGAACAAGGGATGCCGTTTAAAGAGGCTGCAATACAAGCTGCGAATTTGAGATTTAGAGCGGTAATGATGACAAACATTGCGTTTATATTAGGATTGTTGCCGTTAGTATTCGCTTCTGGTGCGGGTGCAGCGAGCCGTAATTCTGTAGGTATGACAGTGTTTGGCGGTATGATGGCCGTAGCATTTATCGGTACATTCTTGGTTCCGGCGTTTTATACTTTGGTCGAAGAAATGAAGATTAAAGTTGCAGAAAAAGTAAATCAATTAAAACTTAAAAAGGAAAATAAATAAATGTATAAAAAAATAATTCTAATAGGAATAATTTTGGGACTTACGGTTTTTATTCCGGAAGTGCAAGCTATTGGGAATAAAATAAATGAAAAAGAATTCCCAGACTCAAATTTGGTATTGCCGAATTTCGCAGAAAAGCAAGACGTAATTATTCAAGGTGGAGTTGAGCAAAATGTCGATATGACTTTGGAAAAATGTATAGAAATTGCACTTGGTAATAATCCGGATATTAACGTAGCATTTCATGACATTCTTGCTTCTGATGCACGTATCAAACAAGTTTGGTCAAATTATTTTCCTACATTTAGTTGGCAAACCGGTTATACAAAGATAAGACAGCTTCAATTGTCTGATGCGTTGGGTAGAAATTTGACATTTAACTATTATGTTTTAGGGCAAATTACTTTACAACAAATGCTTTATGACTTCGGTATTACGCAAAATCAAGCAACGATTAAACGTATTGATTATCAAGGATATAGAGAAACTCTTGCCGGAACTATAAATGATGTAATTTACCAAACAAAAGACGCGTATTATGCATTATTGTTCGCTTTTGAGCAACGTAATGTGGCTAAGGATAATATAGAAAAATTTAAAATGTTTTATGACCAAGCAAAAGCATTTTACGAAATTGGTACTAATCCGAAAGTTGACGTGACAATAGCGGAAGTTAATCTTTCGAACGCGAAATTGCAGTATATTCAAGCAGATAATGCAGTAAATCTTGCGGTTGCAAAATTGAATAATGTTATGGGAGTTCCGCTTATTGATAAATATAATATTGTTGAACGTCTTTCGTTTAGACCGGTTGATGTTTCATTTGATGAATCAATAAAAATTGCAAGAGAAGCAAGACCAGAATTGAAAATAGCAGCATTGAAAGTTGCCGGTGCAAAACAAACCGTCAAACTCGTTAAAAAATCTTGGTTCCCAAATATTGCTCTGGAAGGTCAATACCAACGCGGTGGTAGGTCTTGGAATTCAAACTATGGTTATAACTACGGAGCTTATTTGAATTTCCCTGCCATTAACGGTATGTTAATAAGAAATGAAATAAAAGAGGCTAAATATCTTTATGATAGAGAATTGGCGGGGGCAAAAAGTACCCAAAACACTATTTATCTAGAAATTCAACAAGCATATTTGAATCTTGCCGAAAAACGTCAAAAAATGCCGGTTGCGCAGCTTCAAGTAAAACAAGCAAAAGAAAACTACGAACTTTCTTACGGGCGCTATAGAGTAGGGGAAGCTAGTCCTACAGAGTTGAAAGATGCGCAAATTTCTTATCAATCTGCACAATTGTCTTATTATCAAGCAATGTATGAATATAATTCTGCAAAAGCCGCGTTAGAGCGTGCAATAGGACAAAATTTGGTTAAAAATATAAATCCGGTAGAAGTTGAAAGTTAATAATTTGCACAATTTGTAATATTTCTTAATAATCAACAAGTTAAAAAGGCAATTATTTAAAAAGTAAATACTTTATATATATGTAAGAAGATTTTAAGAGAGAAGAAAGAGAGCGAGAAATGTTACAAACAACAGGCGAAACAGCAAATAATACAAGCGGAAACGGGCAATTCGGCTCTTTGACTCGCAGAAGAAGAAATAATAAAAGAGATAACGAAAGATTTGTTTCTTCTGAAAATCTTGAAGATTATACATTTATCGGCAAAATGGACAGAAGAATGCGTTTCAACACCTCAAAAGACCCGATTTATTATGTATTTGATGTTATTGAAAATCGACCAATGCACAAATTAGCAAAAGAATTTGTAAAAGATATTTTCAAAGATACTTGTAATTTTGTTTCTGGAATAATCGTTGGTTAATAATTAGGAAAAAGGAAAGAATTTAGTCGTTGAAAATCAATAGGAACAGTGAAAAAACAAAAAAGGAATTTAGGAAATAGGATAGCATAAAACTCCCGATTGGGAGTTTTTATTTTTAGCAATTTTTTATAACCATTTCGCAATTTTTGCAGTCGAATTCAAGTTTATATTTTTTGCCCTTTTCGTCAATCAAATAAAGTTTTTTAGGGCTTTTACACATATTGAAAGCGAATTTTAAACAATGTTTGGTGCGCATAAGTTCTTTATCGTTAAAATTGCCGGAACTTTCAACACTCATTTCTGTAACATTGCAGTTGCAATTTTGGTAAAATTCTTTTGCCGTTTGGTTGTGGATATTGCCTCGATAATCGATTTCTTTTTGTGGGAAACAAACATATTGCAAAGGTTTTTGTAAATCTCTTGGATAATTTTTTAAACGTTCTTGCATCAACAAATTTAAGATATCTCTTCTGTATTCGTTAATTTTGGCAATCGGAAGGAATGGTAAAGTGTTTGCGATTTCTATTCTATCGACGTAAAAATCACTTTCACCGGTTTTTTGAAGTTGATTAACGAAATTTTCTTTCATTTTTCCCGGATTTTTGGGCAATTCATTTTCTGTAAGTTTGAGGGATATTTTATTTTTATTTTCATCAATAGCCGTTAAAATCCCGTTGTCGAAATTAAAATCAACTTTAATTTTGCGTTTGAATTTTGTGTTTTCCAATTTTTTCAAAAATTCAAAATCTTGGTTGCGGTAAAGCTCAATGCCGATTTTGATATTATCCATTTTGTTTGGAAATATTTTATCATCTTCAATTTTGTTTATCAAAAATCCTTCTAAATTATTTTTGTAAAAGAAACATAAACCATCTTGAGGGTTAAGTCGGATACTTGATTTTAGGGTGAAATAATTTTTGCCTACGTAGTTAATTATTCCTATTTTTTCGCCACGCATTTTGGGGGTATCAAAGTTATAACAATCTTTTCTGGATTTAAGAAAATAGTCTGTGTAATTTCGATTAAAGGTTTTGTTAATATTTGGTTCAAGGTCTGTAAATATTTTGCCGGAGGAACTTTTTTGTGAATATTTGTCTAATTCATTGCGATAATAGTAAATGACATTTTTTACATAGTTTTTGTCTTTCAAACGGCCTTCAACTTTGAACGATTTGACCCCTGATTTAATTAGTTTGGCCAAATGTTCGGATGCGTTGAAATCTTTAAGACTTAGAAGGTTTTTGTTTTTGGCCCAAAATTCTCCGTTTTCATCCATTAGTGAATATTTTTTTCTGCAAGGTTGCGCACATTCCCCTCTATTTGCCGACCGACCGCCGATAGAACAACTCAAGTAACACTGTCCGCTATAGCTTACACACAAAGCGCCATGGATAAATGTTTCAATTTCGCATGAAGTATTTTGGCAAATTTCTTCAATTTGTGACAAGTTCATTTCGCGTGCAAGAATTACTCTTGAAATTCCCAACTTGTCAAAGAATTGTGCTTTTTCTAACGTTCGAGTATTGCATTGCGTACTTGCGTGCAGTGCAATAGGTGGAAGTTTTCCTTGTTTCGCAAGTTCAAAAATGCCCATGTCTTGGACAATAATTGCATCAACTCCGATTTCATAGAGTTTATGAATAAGTTTGCACGCTTCATTTAATTCTTCATCGTTTAGAATTGTATTTATAGTTACGTGAACTTTTACATAAAATTTGTGTGCGTAATCAACGATTTCTTTTATGTCTTCAATGGAATTTCCGACCGCTTTTCTTGCGCCGAAATTTGAAGCCCCGATGTATAGCGCATCACATCCGGCATTAATTGCTGCGATTGCAGTTTCTTTGTCTTTTGCCGGTGATAAGAGTTCTGTTGTTTTATGTGTGTTCATTTTTCTTTTTCACTTAAAAAAATAAAGTAGCTCATAAGCCGTGTTCTGTTTCTAAATAATCATCTGTCTGGTACGAGGATTGCTCCACGTCTCTAGCGATTTTTCGGGAGGAGACGGACAGCCTTTAAATCTCCCATTCAATCTTGCATTCGGTCGGGGTTTACCTAGCCGGTACCTCTCGATACCGCTGGTGAAGCTTTTAACTCACCGTTGCACCATCGCCTGTGAACAAATGTTCCATCGGCAGTCTACATTTCTGTGGCACTATCCACCGGTTCACACCGTCCGGAGTTTCTCCGGCGACCTGTCCTTGAATGCACGGACTTTCCTCATTTGAGTTGTCTCAAACGCGATTATTCGACTACTTTATTAAATTTTCAAAAATACAATTAATCTTTTGATACCGAAGCGTTGATAGAAATATATTCAATAGCCTTGGTATCTGCGTCGTTAATTTTCATTCTACCATCGACTTTAACTTCAATTCTAAATCTGTCAAAGTTATCTGTTGAACATCCGGTATCTGTTTGGTTGCAATTTGGTTCTTTATCTGCACCATTAACATCTACTGTGATAGTTTTATCGGTAGTATCTCCTTGCGTCCATTCAGGAATATACCAAGTCATTCCGTCTGTTGTTGTAAAACCATCAGTACAAGTACTTCCGATTTCTCTTTGGACATTTAATTTAGATTCAAAAAGTTCGCAAAACTTTTTGCTTTCGGTTGTGCCGTATTCTTCTCCATCAATATCGATAACCTTTTCGGTATAGTCAAAACCTATAGATGGATATATTGCGTCATCTCCGCCTACTACATCGGACATATCCGGATAATATAATTGATTATTAATTAACGAACTTACAATATTTTCTGTAGTATAGTACGCTTTTTTTATCATCATTTTGTTTTTATTAGGTTTGATTTTCATAACGGCAGGTGTAACAACGGCCGTTAAAATCCCGATTACTGCTAATGCAACCATTAATTCTGTTAAAGTAAATCCTCTAAATTTTTTCATAATCCAAAATCCTTCCTATTGGTTAGAATTTATAACTTATTACATAACCATAATAACATATATTTTCCCAATTTTCAATTAAAATAACAAAAATCTTTATAAATTTACTAATAATGTACTTTTGTAAAAGTTTAGTAACAAAATAGCAAAATAATATATTTAGGGGATTTAATGTCATATCAAATAGTTTACAATGCGAGATATATAACTGTTGATAACACAGAGGGTTAGTATATGGTCGATAACAGATCTGCCGGATTTTTCGGAATCGGTGGTGCCTTCAATTTTAAAAGCGGAGATATTTCAGGAACTGCAGCTAGAACCCAAGATGATAAAATGGGGCAAGGTGGAGAATATTTTGCGCAACAAAAAAGAGAAGAAGAAGAATATAATCAACAAGACAATCAATATATGGACAGAAGCGCGATTTTGCGTGCAACCCTCAATTCGCTTGCGATGATGAACGTCGCAAATGTTATCAATGCCAAAAAACGTTCGCAAAATCCGTCTGAAGAACAAAAGAAACTTGAGGCTTTGCGCAACAATCTTGAAGAACAGCATCAGCAAGAACATAGACAAAATCAACAAGAAAAGTTTGAAGAAAATGCAATAGATGAAAATGACCTTTTGGAAGAACAAATTGCAAAAGAATATAATGATTTTATTGATTTTGATGTCGAACGCTAGTCTGAGTTAAAAGTATTTATGTTCGAGATAATTGCTTGGTTTAAGAAGATTGAAGAATATTTAATGTTTTTTTAATAGTTCTTGTAATTTGTTAAAAAATTTGATATAATGGGTATATGGTAAATATGCTTATGGATAGTATGGACATAGATTTTATGGAAAAAGTCGGGGGTTCAAAATTGCCCAAAACCCTTGCTATGACTGTATTTGCGCCTACGGGGGGGGGGGTAAATCCAAGCGTAGAGCGGGTTTACGCCCTATTGAGTGCCTAAAGCTCAGTAATATCAACGTTTTTAAAAGCCTAATTGTTATGCAATTAGGTGCTTTGTCATGCGGAAAATTCCCTCGCGGAAGTCCAAAAATTAATAAAATAAACAAGAGATATAGATGTACGAATAATAAGAAAGGAGTCAAAAAATGACAAACAATAGTAAAAATCAAGAAGTAATTAGTTCTTCTGTCATCGCGCACTTGTTGCGCGATCTGTATTCACCGACAGCGTCGAAAAGAGATCGGGGCACGTGGGCCGCCATGACACATCGTGGATTTACTCTAGCCGAGGTCCTAATCACCCTAGCAATCGTTGGAGTCGTAGCGGCGATTACTATGCCGGCATTGATTGCGAATATTCAAGATAGAGTAAAGACCGCTCGTATCCAAAACATTACTCAAAAATTCGGTAAAGCAACGGATAAGATGAAATCACTTTCAACCTTAGGCGGTTATGCAACAACGATGGATTTTGTAAACGAACTACAAAAACACTTAAAGATTGCAAAAGTCTGCGCTAACCAACATCTAACCAAATGTTGGCCGACAGATAAAGTAATCATAAACGACGAAGGCAAAGAATGGTAAATTTCTAAAACCACAACGGGTAAACAGTTAAAAATGACAAACGATGACACCCATGAATACGGTGACACAGTAGGTATCGTAACTGCAGACGGCACCGCGATGATATTAACCTACAACGCAAAATGCGATATTGATGAAAAACCAGTGACTTGGTCAAACAATCAATCCTCAACATCCGGTTGTGTAGCAGCGATATTTGATTGGAACGGCTCTAAAATGCCAAACAAACTATCCAATGACGTCATAACCTTCAACTCCGGTGGCCTAGGCTCCGCATGTGCTTTTGAAATTAATGGCGGATGTTTTAAAGCACCACAATTAGCAAACAAACCTCTTACTTATGCAGAATGTACTGCCCAAAAAGATGCCCTTGGCCTTGACTACTGTTACAATGGCAACGACTATTATGCTGGCGCAGCCTTAACCTGTGGCGGCAAAGCAAACATGGCAAGCATGGCAGATTTAGCGGCAATCGCAAGTGACATATACGGAACAACAATTGGAGAGTACCAAGACCTATCTAGCAGCGCTGGCAAGACCTATAGTGTTTCAATTGGCTCTAAGTACGGTTTCTCAGATGCGAATTCAGCGTCGTTTTGGGTTTGGTCTGGGCGTGAGACCAGTAGCAACGGCGCATACTACCGCTACTTCTACTCTACGTACTCGAGCTGGTACAACTACAGCGGCCGAAACGGCAGCAGCGGCTTAGTGTTGTGTAAAGGTGATTAATTCGGTCATTTGATATGGATAAATAATTAATATCGCGGATGTTCTGTAACTACAGAACAACATCGTGTAAAATAAAAAGCCCGTTACTTGCGTAACGGGTTAAATCTTTTTTGGAAGGTAGGAATAGGAATATTTATACTCTCTCTTATTTAAACGTGTCTCGTGTTATTTAATGTTCTCTTGTATATATAAAGTATATATCAATATGACTATTTCAAAGATTACCCATTTCGTTACAAAAATTAATAGTTGATTTTTTTTATGACTTGAGCTAGAATTAATTTTGCTGGGAATAGTTTATATAGTGGGTTATAAATAATGTTAGTTTCGACAATTGCACATTTATCATCGCTAAATGCCGTTAATAATTTTGCGTATACAAATATCCAACATACTCAAAATATTACGGATAAAGCTTTCAAAGGTGACATGGAAAATTATGGTGCATTGCATCGTTATGAATTGAATACGACAAAAAACCTCATCAAAAATACTCTAATGTATAGGCTTGCGCAACAATTTGTTGACAAAACCAGAAATCTTGATTATTTCGCCTAGTTTTTAAATAGCTTTTTCAAAACAACAAATGATGATACTGCCGGAATTAGTGCAACAAAAAGCAATACCGGTATAATTCCTTTGGCTTGAGCAACAAAACCTATTATGCTCATAAATATTGCAACAACGCCCCACGAAAAACCATTTATAAATCCACCGATAATACTCTTATACTGAGGTAAAACTCCTTGTGCATTGACCATAATTACCGGTGTTGCCATCATTGTGATTAATCCCATTATTATATAGGCGCAAAGGGCTATTGTCGGATATGTTGTGTACGTAAAAGCAAAAAATATCATCAAAACTAAAGGGGCAATCATTGAAAAATAAAGAATTTTTTCTGTTCCGATTCTTGTTTCAAAATTCCTACTAATTAAAGAACCTATTCCTCCCGCAAAAGTAAATGCAAATAGAGCAAATCCGATATAAAACGGAGTTTTACCCATGCCTTTCCATAAAAACGGCAAAAGAATTGCACTTGATGTAGTGATTAATGTTTTTAGCATTGATATCAATATTAAAAGTTTTAGTTTATTATTTTTCAAAATATCTTTGAACGTTTGAATAAAATCTTTTTGAACATAATCTATATCATTAGAGTTTAATTTCGGGATAAATTTAAACATCAAGAGTGCCAACACTATACCAAAAATTGCCATCCAAGGCATTTTATCCAGCCCAACAAATTGTGCAATTGCAGCTGAAACAATTGGCCCTAATGAAAAGCCTAATGAGCCTAGACCAATAAAAATCCCCATATTATGTGCGGCATCAGTTGTTGCAAATCGAACTGAAAAACCAAGAGCTTGCGGATGAAAAAGGCTTGAACCTAAGCTTCCCAGTATTATAAATATCACAAGGGTATAAAGATTATGTGCATTCCCCGCAAACGATATGAATACCGAAGTCATTAAAAGCCCCCAAAAAATGAATGCACGTTTCAACATATTATCTGCAAAAAAACCAAAAATCGGTTGTAGCAAAGAGGCACAAATGTGTGACAAACTTAATACTACCGTCGCTATTCCCATCGATATTGCCAATTTTGCGGCAATAAACGGCATAATAGGATTGAGCATGCCCGTATAAATATCATTGACAAAATGGGCAGCATTTAGCCATATTTGAGGTAAATTTTCTTTTTTATAAGTCAACATTTTCATAATCGTATTATAGGATTAAAATTAATTACAATCAATTTTATTTTTAGAAATATAAATCAAATAAAATAATCCCGCAATTACCAAAAAGACTGAAAAAATTTGCGCAATCGGGATTTGTGC
Source organism: Candidatus Gastranaerophilaceae bacterium (assembly GCA_045538535.1). Taxonomy (GTDB): domain Bacteria; phylum Cyanobacteriota; class Vampirovibrionia; order Gastranaerophilales; family Gastranaerophilaceae; genus RUG14219. The sequence continues at coordinate 25,916 of JAZSRN010000064.1, forward strand.
AATATTTAAGATGCTGTCAACTCTTATTCTTTCAACTATAAAACGTATGCAACCATACAAAATCAAATACAACGCCAAAACTGTTCCCGGATATTTTGAACATTTTTTAAAGGCAATTAATAAAATTAAAAAAACAAGAAAATTCAAAATACTTTCATACAAAAATGTTGGATGAAAATATTCATAATTAAGATATTGCCAAGGCCTTGAACTTTGAGGGATATATAATTTTAGCCACCCATCGTATGGAACCCCAAAGGCTTCGGAATTAAAAAAATTGCCCCATCTCCCGATACTTTGCGCCAGAGGCGTTGCGCAAGCAAAAACATCAAAAACTTTTTGTGGTTTTATTTTGTAATGTTTAGCAAACAACCACAAAGATATTATCCCGATAACAATCATCCCATGAATGGAAAGCCCACCTTCTCTGATATTTAGAATATCATACGGATTTTGAAAATAATAAGCCGAATTTACCAAACAATAATACAATCTTGCACCTAAAATGCCTAATAGTATAATCCAAGGTGACATATCAATTATTCTTGGTGCAAATTCAGATTCGTAGAAGTGTTTGAATAATTTATAGGCAACCCAAACGCCTAACGATATCGAAACCGAAAGAATTATTCCGTAATAATAAATCGGAATGCCAAACAAACTGAAAGCTACATCCCCGGGCGAACTCAAAATCATGATGAAACCTCTATTGTTCTACCGTTTTGTATTGCTCTAACAAACCTTCTAATTCTGTGATTTTAGTTTGTATGTCATCTTGGACATTTTTATCGGTTAAGCTTTCAAGATAGATTTCATAATTTTTAATCGCTTTTTCAAGCAAGTCTGCAATGATTTCGTTTGTTTTGTTAGAAAACTTTTCTTCCTTTTTAATTTCATCAAGTGCAACTTTTACAAATTCACCATTGTCCTCGAGTTTTATTGCTCCGGAAATTATATCTTTTGCAAAATTTTCTTCACAAATAGCTAAAGAATAATACGATTCCTTAAACTCCGGTTTTAACTTGATTGCATCTTCATAGGCTTGAATTGCGAGTTCGTAATCTTCATTTTGGGTATAAGCTACTGCAAGATTGTAATGTGTTTCAAAAATTGAACTGTCTAAATCTAAGCTGGATTTTAGGCGTTCAATTGCACTTTGGTATTCACCTTTCTCCATAAAATCTTTTGCTTTTGTATTAAGTTCTTGTACTGCCAAATTATTTATACACGCCGTTGTGAAAACTGACACTAGTAGTACAGCTACAAGTAATAAAGCTTTCTTCATGTTTATATATAATCTCCAATAAATTACTTATTTTTCGTATATTATAAGTGAATAGAAAAAAAATGGCAAATTTTATGAATTTAAGTTACAATTGTTGAATTAATTTAAATGTGTTCTATAATAAAAGAAACACTTAAAAGGAGAAAATATGTCTGAAGATAAAGTTGTTAAATTAGGCGCTAAAAGAACTAAAAAAGAAACTTCTAAAGAACAAGAACACAAAGATGAACAGACACAAGATATAACGCATTGTAGTTTTTGTGGGCGTCCAAATACTCAAGTATTAAAAATGGTCAAAGGTCCCGGCGTAAATATTTGTTCAGAATGTACAATGATTGCCGTTCAATATTTGATACTTAACGACAGAATGCCGTCCGCAGAAGCACAACAAATTCTCGATGCATTTTGGGGGAAAGCTAGATAATGTCTAATAAACAACTCAATCCATTTGAAATTAAAGCAGAACTTTTATCTGTGATGGCAAAACTCAAAGGAGTACAAAACCTTGATGAGTATTCGCTTCATTATAAATTATTGGATTCACAAGAAGATAAAAATATTATTATAAAATTACTTTTTAAAGAACTTGCAAATGTTAAAGATAATGCACCTATTATCAAATTTTTATTAATCAGATATTGTGAACATAATATTTTGATTGAAAAACTCTGGGCTTTAATAAAAAATCCTATGAGTACAAATCTGTCAAAAATTATAGCTCTTGATATCTTGCGTGATATTTCAACCGACTGGAGTTATGAAAATTGTGAAGGTTATTTGGATAATCCCGAAGAGTTTATTGATGAAGATACTCGTAGACTTTTGACCGCAGCAATTATCAATCCGGAAGTGCAAATCGACTTTTTAGATTTTCTAAATTCATTAAATAATAATGATAAATTAACATTAATTTCTTCATTGGCAAACGATTATGAAAGAGATGAGTTGGCGAACGTATTGATTCCGGTATTTTTGTCTGAACCGGAAAGCGAAGTTGGGAAAAAAGCGCTCGAGTTGTTGGGAAATTCAAAATCACAACTGGCTTATCACGCGCTATTAAATGCAAAAGATTTTGTTTCTGAAAGTGTTTTGCCAAAATTAAAAAAGGGCCTTTCAACCTTAAAATTGTCCGGCATCAGAGAAGATAATTCACACGAATTTTATCAAAAACTTTTAGGAGACTCAAAACCTTACAGACTCTATTCGACTTATCCGGATGGGATGGGAAATCAAGCCTTGATTTTCTCAAGACTAAAAAAAGGTGGAAAAGTCCAATTTGTGGCAATTGTGATAAATGATTATTATGGAATTAAAGATTGTTTCGGTTTTAATGAAATTTCCAAATTCGAATGCGATACTATTATCGAAAGATTTTATAAACAAGAAAAAGCTATCGAAACTTCGCCGGAGATTATGAAATTTCTCCTTGAAAAAGCTGAACAAATTTCTAAAAAATCAGGAAAATGGAAAATCCCGTATGAATATATTTGTTGGAAAAATATTCTTGCAGATATCGACAGCCAAAATATCAATATGCTAGAGACTCTTGAAACAAAATTAACTAAAAAAAATACAAGTCCAAATGTATTGAAAGATGTTTTAGAGTTGGATTTTGTAGATTATTGGTTTTTAACGCCTGATTATAGTGACGAATACGAATTATTTATTCAAACTTTGAATACAAAATTATCAAATAATATAAACTTTGATATTGATAAACTTATAGATGATGAATTAGATGAAGTTTTTTATCCGGAAGAACGAAACGTATGGTTAGAACGCATCGTTCTATGTGCTTTTTTGCTTTTAATAGAAGATAAACCTTCAGCGGCAAAAGATGTTTATGATATATACAACAATCCTAAACTTTACAATGAATTATTAAAACTAATATTAAAACGCAGTATTTATGAATATTATATTGGACTAAAACATTCAGACAAAGGTATTTTTGCAAAAGAAGTTCTTGATGATATTATCGTTAATATTGAGAGAAAATGGGTGAATTCCGATGTATAAAATTATGGCGTTGGATATTGGAACAAAACGTATAGGTGTGGCATTGAGCGATTATTTATTGGTCATTGCAAACGGTCATTGCTGTTTGAATCGAGAACCGGAAGTTAAAGCAATTGAAGAAATTTATAAAATTGCAAAAGAAAACAATGTTAAAAAAATCGTTGTAGGTGTACCTTACAATATGGATGGGTCAAAAGGTTTTCAAGCAGACGATTGCATTGAATTTGCCTCTAAAATCCAAGATTATGAAATAATTTTTGAGGATGAAAGACTTACATCCGGAGAGGCGGAAGCAAATTTACGTGCTAAAAAAATAGATTTCAGAAAAAACAAAGGACTCGTTGATATTGAAAGTGCTTGTATTATACTTGAACAATATCTCGCAAGAAAAAGTTTGTGATAGAATATATTTGTGATTAAAAACGAAAGGATTACCATCATGGCTAATGAAGATCAAATTATTGAAACAATTGATGAAAACGGTGAAGTTGTACGTTTTGAATTATACGATATCGTAGAAGTTGACGAACAAGAATATGCACTTTTACTTCCTGTTGAAGATGAAGAACCGGATGAAGTTGTAATTATGAGATTACAAAAAGACGGTGAAGAATATTTATTTGAAACAATTGACAATGATGAAGAATTTGATAAAGTTGCCAATTATGTTGAAAGCTTAGTTGACGAAGAAGACGACGAGGAATAAAAAGTTGTTTGAAAAGTTCACAGAAAAAGCAATAAATGTTGTTAGCGAATCTCAAAATATTGCACGCGAAATGAATTCACAGTGCGTTACTTCTGAATATCTCTTATTAGCTTTATTAAAAGAAGCTAAAGGGATTTCGTTGAAAATATTTTCTTCTTACAATATTGAATATAATAGTCTTGTTGAAGAACTACGAAAAGAAGAAAATCAAAATCACGAAGAATCGCCGGAATTAGTTTTTAGCAATCATTATAAAGAAATTCTTAAGTATAGTCTTGATTTGGCGAATGCTTCCGGCAATCAGACCATACTTTATGAACATTTATTCCTTGCTGTGTTGACGGATAAAAAATCAAACAACTACCGAGTTTTGGAAAAATTAGGTTTTGATGTAGAAAAATCGAAATCTCTTCTTGAACGTCTTGTTCAAAAGAAAACAAAAGCACTTTATCACCCAGAAATTGAAGATAAAGAGCAAGAAAACGACAAAACCCGCGAAACTGATAGTCTATTTGATAGCGTTGAGTCGTCAAAAGTTTTTGAAAGAGCTGTTTCAAAACTTTCAACCTCAAATTATGAAATTCTTGGTACCGAACAAATTATTTCATCAATTTTGGAAGATAAAAATTCGGACTTGGCAAAAATAATGGCCGACTATGGAATTACTGATGAAAAATTTAACGAAATGTTGGCGCAAGTTCAATCAAGAAAGTCAGAATATGAAGGAAGACAAATCATTTTTACGCCAAATGCTTTTATGACAATGAATTTGGCACTTCAAACCGCAAAAGAATTAGGTTCGTCGGAAGTTTTGCCGGAGCATATTGTTTTAGGACTTTTAAAAACCAAAAAAGGTGTTGCCTATGATATTCTAAAACAAATGCACATTTCAGATAATGACCTTGCTCACAGCATTATCAAACCTATAGAAAAACAAATGCCGGAAACGCTTACTATTTTGAGACTTGCCAAAGAAGAAACAAGACGTTTAGGCAAAAGTGTAGTCGGCACTGAAATGTTTTTGTTAGGTATCATTGGTGAAGGTGCCGGTGTAGGCGCGCAAGTATTAAAGAATTTGGAAATTACAATTAAAGACGCAAGAATTATCATAGAAAATATGATTGGCTATGGTAACGAGTATTTTGACAAAGAAATTGTGTTTACTAAACGCGCAAAAAGAGTGTTAGAATTAGCTTGGGAACTTGCCAAAAAAGAGCATAAAAGTAAAATTGAGTCAGAACATTTGTTGCTTGCAATTACACAAGTTCCTGAAAGTTCAGCAATGAAAGCATTAGAACAACTTGGTGTCGATGCGGTTGAAATCAAAGAAGGTATAAAAAAATATCAATAAGTTATGGATGACTTATTTTCTATAGTTGAAAATTTCTTTTTAAAATATAATTTGCATAGTGCAAAACGTGTGGCTGTGGCGTTTTCCGGTGGGTTTGATTCAATGTGCTTGCTTGATTTGACACTTCAGCTTTCGAAAAAATACGGGTTTGAGCTTTTTGCACTTCATCTCAATCATAATTGGCGTGGAGATGAAAGTTTGGCAGAAGCAAAAAATTGCGAAAATATTTGCAAAGAAAAAAATATCAAATTTATTGTAAAAACTCTTCCTTGCGATTGTTCAAAAACCGAAACTGCGGCAAGAGAGTATCGTTACAATTTTTTTGATGAATGCATTAATGAACTAAAATTAGATGCGATTTTGACCGCGCATAATGCTAATGATAATGCCGAAACATTAATTTATAGATTAACTAAAGGTACTGGAATTTTAGGTTTACAAGGAATAAAAGAAGTTCGAGATAAATTTTATCGTCCGCTTATTAATATAAATAGGCAAGATATTGAACAATATTGTGCTGAAAATAATTTGAAGCCAAATAGTGATAGTTCTAACGAAAACACTAAATATAAACGTAATTTTATCAGAAAAGAAATTTTGCCAAAATTATGCCAAATCTCTGACAATGCAATTGATGCAATAAATTCTCTGTCAAAAATTGCGCAAAATGACAACAATATTGTTGAAGAATATATTTCGCAAGTAATGAAAAAAATTCAAAAAGAGGATTATATTTTAACTCAAAAATTTGTAGAATTGTCTGAAAGTGTACAAAATCGTATTATTTATAATGTTTTAATTGACAACAATCTTGATTATGATTACAAAACAATTAGGAAACTTGTTGATTTTATAAACCTTAATCACAAAGAAAAAACAGCTAAAAAAATCTCGCTTAATAATGAAAAATTTCTTTCCGTCAACGATGAGAAAATTGTGTTATACAAACGAGACATAAAAAAAACTACATCTATAGCTATCGAACAAGAAGGAACATTTTATTTCGAAAATTACGAATTCATTATTGAAAAATGTACAAATATTCCAAAAAAATTCCCGCAAGATAATGAATATTGCGCGTATTGTGATTTATCCAAAATTCAATTTCCTTTGACGCTAAGATTTAGACAAGAAGGAGATTATATCCATCCTTTAGGCTGCAAAGGGTCACAAAAATTAAAAAAATTTATTTACTCTAAAAAAATACCTGATTACAAACGCGACAATATTATAATGTTAGCACACGAAAAAGAGATTTTGTGGGTTGCGGGCTTAGGAATAAGTGATAAAATTAAAATTTCAAACAATATTACGCATAAAATACAACTGAAAAAGATAGGATAAATTATGGAAATCAAATTAGAAGAGTTAAAGGTTTTGTTCAGTGAAGAACAAATACAAACAAGAATAAAAGAAATTGCAAACGAATTAAATAGCTTTTACAGAAATGAGGAAGTTTATGCAATTTGCGTTTTAAAAGGTGCAGTAATGTTTGCCGTTGATTTGGTAAAATGTCTTGATATGCCGGTAAAACTTGAATTTATTAGGCTTTCAAGTTATGCCGGCGGAACCAAAACTACAGGTAAAGTAAACGCGGTTGACATATCTTTACCGGATTTGAACGACAAAAACGTTATTATTATTGAAGATATTGTTGATACAGGTTTAACTGCAAAATTCTTGTTAGATTTTATTCACTGCAATTTTAAAACAAAATCAACGAAATTTTGTTCTCTTTTAGATAAAAAAATTACACGCAAAGTGGATATTGAACCGGATTATTACGGATTTGATATAGATGACAAATTTGTTGTAGGTTATGGACTTGATTATGACGGCCTTTTTAGGAATTTGAGGTATATTGGTTATGTACCAAAAGTTTAAATAGGGATTGATTTTTTTATAACAATATGAAATAATAAAGTCGGAGGATTTGAGTTATGGCTTCGATAAAAGATGCAGTTGAAGAATCAATATTGGATTTGAATTCTGTTGCAAAGTATTTTGTTACGGGAGGTGCAATATATTGGAGTATGTACTTATATTTTAAAAGCCCTCAGTTTTTAACTTTAGGCTTTTGGTCAATGACAATTTTGACATTCTTTTTGTTACTCGGATTTTTAATAAAATGTACATACAACGTACGTAATGGCAAAGATAATGTTTTGCCGTCTTGGAACTATTTTCATTTGCTATGGGCCGGAATAAAGGGGACAATTGCACTTGGGCCGGCAATTGCAATAAATAGTTGGTTATGTGCATTAACTTTAAAATTTCTACTACCGTTTTTGGCTAATTTTTCAATATCAGGCAAAGGACCTGAAACTGTAATTATCGGCATTTGTGTTGCTATTTTTAGTTCAATTGTTATGACAAGCTTTGTTTTGTATGCAAAAAGTTTCAAAATCGCCGATGCGTATAATTTTAATGCAATATCAAAATTTAGTATAGATATTTTGATAAAAGTTTTATTCTTTATCCCACAATTAGTATTCGTGAATGCTTTAATTGTTGGGTCAGTAACTTATTTATTCTGGGTATTTTTAGGTATTCCAAACAATTTCTGCACATATTTTTGGTGTATGTCTCTTGTATGGAATTTGGCTGTAATTGGCAATTATATGGCCCAAGTTGATTACGAAACTATTGAAACAAGTGGTAAAGAAGGCGGCATATATTAAATTTAATTTTCCTTTGCCATTTCACGAAGTTTCTTAAGTTTATCTCGAATTTCCGCTGCTCGTTCAAAATCTAAAATGCGGGCAGCTTTTTTCATGTCTTTTTCTAATTTGTCAATAAGTTTAGGCAAATCTTTCTTTTCAATATTCAAATCGACCATTTCTTCCGCTACAATATCTTCTAAATCCCGATAACTTGCGACAAGCGAAAGAAGATTGTTTTCAATCGGCTTTTTAATTGTTTGGGGAATTATACCGTATTTTTTGTTGTATTCCATTTGAATTTCGCGTCTACGGTTAGTTTCAGAAATTGCTCTATGCATTGACTCGGTCATATTATCGGCATACATAATAACTTCTCCACAAGCATTACGGGCTGCACGACCGATAGTTTGGATAAGACTTGTTTCTGAACGTAAAAAACCTTCCTTATCCGCATCCATAATTGCAACAAGCGAAACTTCAGGTATGTCAAGACCTTCTCTCAAAAGGTTTACCCCAATAAGAACATCAAATTCACCCAATCGCAAATCTCGTAGAATTTCGACCCTTTCTATAGATTGAATTTCGGAATGTAGGTATCGAACTTTAATACCTTCTTGCAAGAAAAAGTCGCACAAATCTTCTGCCATACGTTTTGTAAGGGTTGTAATCAATACGCGTTCATCTTTATCTGTACGTTTTTTGATTTCAAATTTTAAATCATCAATTTGTGTATCAATAGGACGTACTGAAATTTTCGGATCAACAAGTCCGGTCGGACGAATAATCTGTTCAACCAACTGTGTTGAAGTTTCTTTTTCAAAATCTCCAGGTGTTGCAGAAATATATATTTTTTGTCCAACTTTTGAGAAAAATTCTTCATTTGTAAGCGGTCTGTTATCTTTAGCACAAGGTAATCTAAAACCATAATCAACAAGTACATTTTTCCTCGAGCGGTCGCCAAAATACATACCTTTTAGCTGTGGTAACGTTACGTGAGACTCATCAACAACGGTCAAAAAATCTCCTTGAAAATAATCTAACAAAGTTGCGGGAGCTGAACCCGGCGGACGGCGCTCAATAATTCTTGAATAATTCTCAATCCCAGAACAGTAACCCATTTCTTTAATCATTTCGATATCGTATTTTACTCGTTGTTCAAGCCTTTGAGCCTCAACCAGCTTGTTGTCGTTATTTAATTCAACAAGCCTATGTTGTAATTCTTCTCTTATTAATGCAATTGTTTCATCAACATTTTCGTCATACGAAAGATAATGAACTGCCGGATAAATAACTACACTCGCCGGAGATTCAAGGATTTCACCGGATACATTATCAATTCGAACAATTTTTTCAATCTCATCACCAAAAAAGTAAATTCTGGTGACAATTTTCTCATAAGCCGGCATAATTTCAACAATATCGCCTCGAACTCTAAACGTTGAACGTTCCAAAACCAAATCATTGCGACTATATTGTACACTTACCAAATGCTTTAAAAGCGCATCTCGTTCAACTTCATCGCCAACTTTTAACTCAACTGAACCCTTAAAATAATTTTCGGGCAAACCCAAACCATATATACAACTAACCGATGCTATTATAATAACATCGTTGCGTTCATAAAGGCTTCTAGTTGTATTGTGTCTGAGCCTATCAATTTCTTCATTAATTGTCGCGGATTTTTCGATATAAGTATCCGTTCTTGGGATATAAGCTTCAGGTTGATAATAATCGTAATAACTTATAAAATATTCTACGGCATTTTCCGGAAAAAGTTCCTTAAATTCATTATATAATTGTGCTGCAAGCGTTTTGTTGTGTGCAATTATAAGTGTAGGTTTTTGAACTTTTTCTATAACATTTGCGATTGTAAAAGTTTTTCCGGAACCGGTAATCCCTAAAAGGGTTTGGGAATCATCACCATTATTCAAACCCGCAACCAATTTTTCTATGGCTTTAGGTTGATCTCCGGCCGGTTTGTGCTTTGAATATATTTTAAATTTTCTATTCATAATATAATAATACTCTAATTTGTAAATTTTTTCAAAAAATTAGCAAAAATAATTTTTAGAACATTTTTAAAAAATAACCGGAAAAATGTCATGACAACAATTAACACAAATTCACCCCCACAGACAAATATTCAAAAACAAGACAAATATAAGGACCCTCTTAATTCTTGGAACATTAAATGGATGAGTTATTCCGATGAATTCGGAACAGCCATAAGTGAAATTGCACCAAAATTGGGGGCTGCCCTATGGGTTCCGTCGTTTATGTATTTGGGGGCAGATATTTATGACAAATATAAGAATGATAAAAATTCATATAATCCAAGTAAAAGAAGAGCTGTAGAAAGGTCAATTTATCAAGGAATTTCCAATCTTGTGGCGTTGCCAGCTTTGATTTCTTTAGGGCAAAGAATAGTGCCTCCTTTGGGTAAACTTTATGATAAAGGGCTATCAATAACAGATAAGGACGCAGTATTCAAACTTATAAATCAAGTTATGGCGCAAGGTGTCAATAATGAACTTGATAACAAGGAGAGTTTTACTCAACTTATCAAAACTACTTTAGAAAACAAAATTACAAGCCAAAAAACAGAATTGAAACACGATGGCTTTTTCAAAAAATTGTACAAAACGATTAATTATAAATATTCATTGGCAAAGGCTGATAAATCAAAAATCATGAAATTTGCACAACAACACGCCGAAGAACTCTTTGAAATAAAAGAAGCCCTAAAATCGGGTAAACATTCGAAAAATATACCTTTTGCAGTCAAAAAAACATATCTCACAACTCTAAATACAATGAAAGATATGCACGGTTTTGATTTTTCAAATAATGCGCTTCGCTCTGCTCTAATCGAAGTTGGCAAAAATAGGATTTTTACAAACAAACTTCTCAAAACTGCCGGTGGTTTTGCATCACTTTTCCTATTTGGCCCGACAGTCTCGAAATTTGTAGAAAAGAAATTGGTCGGTGAATATCTGGATTCCGGTATAAATTATGCGTATGAAAATCTTCATACGTCAAAAATTAAAACAATATTCAACGAAATGAAATCTAAATCTGTGTAAATCTTGCTCTAATAGAAGAATTATCTGCCTTAAGTTCGTTTAATTCTTCAGCTTTAATTATTAAATTCGCGTTAACATTATAAATATCTCGCAAACATTGCGCTGCGGTTTTGGCCATAGAAACTTCAGTTACCGTAGAAATTCTGCAACCAAATTCATCATTTTTTTCTAAGGTAATTATATAATCAATAGAATTTAAAAATGTTGTTTTGGCAAGTTTTTCAGAATAACCTAATTCCTGTAATAATCCTACAGATTTATTCAAAACGTGTTCCGGATTAAGCGCCGGCAAAACTATAATATTACCTCTTGATGACATCGCATAATCTATAATTTGCGCAATAAAAGTCGGTATTTTAGTATCAGCAACAATATATTCCGGCATAATTTTGGAAACCGCAGTTAATAATATTCTAAAATCGTTATCATTTTCTACATTTTTCAATGAAAACTTTGAAAATTTTTCGTTTTCAGAACAAAATTCGGCAAAATCTTCAATTACTGCAACTCTTGAATTATTTAATGACGCATTTAAAATATTGTCTGTAAGATAAGTTTTGCCGCAGCCTTGCGTTCCTGTAATAATAATGTTTTTACGCCCTTGCACAAGCATCATTAAAAATTCGGCAATATCTTTTGGCATAAATTTTGAATGAATTAATTCGCCATAACTGAGTTTTTGTGGTTGTTTTCTAATAGTTATCGAAACACCATTTGTACAAATTGGATATTTTATAACGGTAATAAAATATCCATCAATCGAAGAATTAATAACCGGATTATTTATCTCCGATGGGTTTAGGGAACGATAAATATTTTTTAGTAAAAAAGTTATTTGTTTATCATTTAATTTTGTATCTGCACTAAGTATTTTGCCGGATATTTCAATCAAAACATTATGGCCACTTATCAAAACCGCAGAAATATTGTCTTGTTGTAACAAATAGTTTAATTTGCCAAAGCCGAAAATTGATTTAAACAATTCTTCGGTAATTTTTTCTCTATCTTTTTCGCTAAAGGTAAATTCCGGATAATTTTGGATTTTGTTATCAAAGAAATTTTCTACTAATTCTTTTTGCTTTTCTTTGGTATATTCAAACCAAACCGGAATGTTTTCAATTTTCTCCAATAACGAATTTTGCAATTCTGCAACAATATCTTTGCTAAAATTCGCATTCGCCGTCTGAGGTGAAAATTTTACGATTTCAACCGTATCTTCATATTTTTCATACGTTCTCAATTTAGCCAAATCAAATTTTTTAAATCTATCACCTACTGCCAATTTTTTTCTCCATTAAAAATCTTTTTTGTAAATACTGTCCGATATCAATATTGACAAATCTTTGTAACTTCTTGCAACATTTGAATCCCTATTTACTTCTGCAACCGGAACCCCTAAATTTATTGCAGACATCATCGTAAAATAATTGTTTGGGATTTTCCAAAAAACTTTTTTCTTTAATAATTTTTCAACATCTTCTACTTTTATATCTTCCGATTCCATATAACGATTTACAAGAATTTTTATTTTATTATTGTCAAAACCTTCGCTTTCAAACAATTCTAAACAACGTTGACAATTTCTTAATGCCGGAAGATTCATAGTTGCAAGCAATAAAACTAAATCAGACAAAGCTAAAGCCTTCATTGTCTTGCCTCCAAAACCCGAAGTTGTGTCGATTACAATATAAGAAAAAGATGTTTTTAAAACTTCCAACAATTTTTCAATATTTTTTTCAGAGACATAATCCGCTTGTTTAAAGTAAGGTGGATCTGCCAAGATATAAAGACTTGTATCTTTATATTTTTCCAACGTATTTAAGAGAAAATCCTTTTTTATTCCGTCAATATTTTTTAACATATACGAAATATTAAACGATGGTTTCAAATCCCAAAAAGTTGTTACGTCACCTAATTGAAAATTCAAATCAACAAGTACAACATTTTCTCTGGTATTTTTAGCTAATTCTAATGCCAAATTCATGGCAATCGAAGTTTTGCCTACTCCACCTTTGTTTGAAAAAACAGATATCACTTTACATTTATCTTTTTTATTTTTCTCGCCTAAAATTTCAGCTTTGATATCCTCAAGTGCATTCGTGAATTTTTCCTTAATAATAGGAAAACGCAAAATTTCTAATGCACCTTCGCGCATAGCTTTTATAACAAGTTCTGTATTATAATATTGTGTAAATGCCAAAATTCTACAGTTAGGATTTTTTTCTGCAACTCTTTTTATAAAATCGATTGAAAAATCTTCATCTTCTTCAATTTCGATAAGCAAAAGAGATTTTTGCAACTCGGCTACTGCGTTAAAAGCTTTTTCAAAATCATCGGTTGCTGCAAGAAATTTGAATGCCGAATTCTCTTGAATATACAATTCCAAGAGGCTTTGAGTGTTTTTATCTTTAACTAAAGCTATAACCGGTATGTTCATAAATAAATCTTTCCTATCGAAATTATAATATCATATATTGTTAAATTTAACAATATTGTAATACTTGCATTTTATGAAAAATTTGTTAGAATTAATGTCAATAGGGAGAATAATTTTATGAAAAACAAAATATTGGTTATATTAATGGCGTTATTATTTGCAAGTTCATCGGTTTTAGCCGCTCCGTTTAGCGCAAAAGCAAAAACTAAAAGAATACCGGCAGGAACAAAATTTTCGCTGCAAATGATATCTCCTGTATCAACTCTAAATTCCCAAGGCAAAGATTTTTCTGCCATTTTAATTACGGAACAAACAACTGATAGTGATGTAATTTTACCAATGGGTTCATTGGTACGCGGAAATATCAAATTGATAAGACCGGCAAAAAGATTTTCTCGTGGTGCCGTTTTGTATTTGGATTTTGACCATGTTGTTACTCCAAATGGACGTCAACTTCCGTTGTCATTATCGCTTGCGGCAAGAAGTGATATGTCCCTAGATGGTGGCCTTGTTAATAACGAAAAATACTCAGACGCATTGGCACAAAACTGGGAACAGACAAAAGACATTGCCTCAAGTGCAACAAAATGGGGTAATGATATTGCAGAAGATTTTGCCGGCGGATATTTAAGAATTCTTACGGTTCCTATTGCAGCTATCGGTGGTGGTATCGGAGGTGGCGCATACTATATTGGTGACAGTATTGCTGATATGTTTAAAAAAGGTGAAGAATACAACCTTGAAAAAGGACAAGTTATTGACGTTATTTTAACTCAACCTATTGACGTTCCGGTTTTGTAATTTTAAAAAATAAACAAAGGATATTATGAAAAAAAACACTTTAGATATTACCGCATTAATAAATTCTACAGATAGACTTGGAGAAGTTATTAAGAGATTTCAATCCAACAAAAATGATGATGCAATTAGAGATTCTGTTATTCAACGTTTTGAGTTTACTTATTCGATAACATTGAAAACTTTGCGCAAATATTTTTTAGAAAAAGCATTTGTTGTTGAAGATGTAAATCAAATGACTTTTAATGATATGGTTCGTACCGCATCCCAAATGAATTTGCTAAAATCAGATTTGGAAAAATGGACACTCTATAGAGAAATGCGAAATATTACATCGCATACGTATGATGAAAATATTGCCCAAAAAGTTGTAGGTATTGTTCCTGAATTTTATGAAGAGATACTATTTTTGATTAACGGATTAAAATGATAGATTTAGAATATAAACATATAGAATTTATCAAACAACTTATCGGCAGCATATTACCTAATGCTGAAATATTTATATACGGTTCAAGAGTTCAAGAGTTAGCATATAAATACTCCGATGTAGATATTGCAATAAATAATTTTTCGGAAATCCCATTTGAAGATTTACTCAAAATTAAGGCTAAATTTCGAGAGTCAACTTTCCCTTACAAAGTTGATATCGTTGACTTGAAAAGTCTAAAACCCAATTTTTTAGAATTGATACAAAAAGATTTAACTAAAATATAGCAAACTTTTATTTACCGACTTGATTACGGCCATTGTTTTTTGCGCTATAGAGTTTTGCGTCTGCATGTTCAATTATTTGTGCCGGCGTATCTCCGTTTTTCGGGAATGTTGAAACTCCTAAACTTATTGTTACACCAATTTCTTTGCCGTTAAGTTTTAATTTGTTTTCTTCTATTTTCCGGCATAATTTTTCGGCTGTTGATATTGCTTCTGTTTTGCCGGTATTAGGAAGAATGATACTCATTTCTTCTCCACCGTAGCGACAAACTATATCGGTTGCTCGCACATTACGTTTGAGTGTTGCTGCAACAAGCTTTAATACTGCGTCTCCAACTTGATGCCCATAAGTATCATTGAATTTTTTGAAATAATCAATATCCACAATTATTAATGAAAATTCTGTTCCGTAACGTTTTGACTGTTCAACGAGCATTTTCATTTGTTCTTGGAAATATCTATGGTTATACAATTCGGTCAATCCATCTGTTGTCGCTAATTTATATGTCTTTTCAAAATCTTCTGATTTTTTTATAAATTTAATGACGTAAACAGTTGAGTATGTTATTAAAATTAAAAATATTGGGTACGCTAAATCTATCCACAAATTAAACTCTAAAAGAGTAAATAATGATAATAAAATATAAGCCACAATGCTCATAATTGTTATAAAAAACGCCATTATATTTGAATTAATATGGAATAAAAGTAAGCTCGTCAAAAGAATAAATGCAAAAGTTATTAATAAATTCCATTTTG
>JAZSRN010000012.1:0-3550 GCA_045538535.1 Candidatus Gastranaerophilaceae bacterium
CGGGGGGGGGGGCAATCCAAGCGTAGAGCGGGTTTACGCCCTATTGGGTGCCTAAAACCCAGTAATATCAATATTTTTAAAAACCTAATTGTTATGCAATTAGGTACTTTGTCATGCGGAAATTTTGGGCGTGGAAGTCCGGAAGAAGATGGTGGGATACAATCCTTCTGTCATCGCGCACATGTTGCGCGATCTGTATTCACCGACATCGTCGAAAAGAGATCGCGGAATAAATCCGCGATGACAAGTAAAGAATAGTAGTAGTACAAATAAATAAACAAAGAAAGGTAAAAACACTATGAAGAAAAAATTGAAAGCATTTACATTGGCCGAGGTCTTAATCACCCTAGCAATCGTTGGGGTTGTGGCGGCGATTACGATGCCGGCGTTGATTGCGAATATTCAAGAACGAGTAAAAACCGCTTGTATCCAGAATATTAAACAAAAGTTCAGCAAAGCGACCGATAAAATGTTATCTGTAACAACATTAAACGGTTATGGTAGTACAATGGAATTTGTAAACGAATTGCAAAACCATTTAAAAATAGCCAAGATTTGTACAAACGACAAGCTAAATGAATGCTGGCCGACAGAAGAGGTTATCTTAGATGATGAAGGTAATACTTGGGCAATAAAGGAAACAAAAAAGGCCAAAAATCTCAAAATGCCAGAAAACGATAGCGTTGATTACGATGACACAGTAGGTATAGTAACGGCCGACGGTACGGCTATGATTTTGACCTACGATAAAAAATGTGATATCGACGAAAACAAAACAATAACTTGGAGCAATGACCAATCAAGTACAACTGGTTGTATTGGTGCAATATTCGACTGGAACGGAAGTAAAATGCCAAATAAATGGACAGAAGATGTAGTTGCATTGAACGCCGTAGGCGGCCTTGGCAAAGCTTGTTTCTTCGAAATCAACGGTAGTTGTTTTAAAGCTCCAATACTTCAAAATTCTTGGATGTATTCAAGTCAATGTGATGTTCTTAAAGAAAAATTGGGGTTACAAAGTTGTTTGAATAATAGTGCAACTTCTTATATGGATTACTATGCAGCAGGTGTGAATGTTTGCGGCCATGTTAATAAACTTCCAACACAAGACGATTTAGCCGCAATTGCAACTAAGTTATATGGACAAAAAATAGTAGGTGCTCATAAATATTATAGTGTTACTTATAATATGGATCTCGGTGCTTCTTTAAGCTTCCCAACTCCATCATTTACAATTTGGACGCAAGAACATGATACAAGGGGTTATGTTGTAGATTCTCGGATCTTTCAAGCTAGTCAAACAACTTATGCTGGCACATATCGTTATGATAGAGGTGTTGTGTTATGCAAAGAATAGGGTTTATTTCTAATTTTTGTATTTTATTGTTGGATGCAGATACAAATAGCGAAGATTTTTAATCTTCGCTATAACTATTTATTTGTAAATTTATCCTATCTTTTTGTCAAAATCTTGGCCGCCGACAATTTTTAGGTGCCGTTGCGCACCTTCTCCTATACTTTTACTTTTTAAATTGTGTTGTTCAACAAGTTCGTGTTGAAGTTTTCGGATGTGTTGGTTTTGCGGTTGAAGTTCGATATGCTCATCAACTCCGGCGAGAATTTTGTTGATTGCGGCTTTCGCTTCATCCAGTGCGCGTTCTGCATCATCGTAATAGCCTTGCAATGTCTCTTTTCCTTCTGTGATTTGAAGAGCTTCTTTGATAACTTTTTGGATTTGTGCCATTGAGTTTGTTTTGATATAAAAAATCTGTAATCTATAATCGTTTGCAGTGCTCAATACTTTTGCGCCGCCTTTTGCAAAGTTTTTGTGCGCAATTACTATATCCGCTTCATCAATGTTTCGGGTAATCTCAACGTTTAAATCAAGGCGTTCGATTACTTTTTCAACAATGCTTCTTGATACCGCGTAGAGATATATTTTTTTGAAATTTTTGACCTCTTCAACATATTTTTGTC
Organism: Candidatus Gastranaerophilaceae bacterium; assembly: GCA_045538535.1. Classification (GTDB taxonomy): domain Bacteria; phylum Cyanobacteriota; class Vampirovibrionia; order Gastranaerophilales; family Gastranaerophilaceae; genus RUG14219. Next base: position 1,978 of record JAZSRN010000012.1, read on the forward strand.
TTGAAAAACTGAAATTCATACTGTTTTGCGAAGCATCCGGCTGAATTTTTTGTTCAAGTTTATTGATTTCCTTATTAATTGTTTGGATTGGATTTTCGTGTTTTTCCTCTTTCGTTTCGTAAACTTGGTCAACTTTTCTGATTTCAGGTCTGATAGGCCAACCTCTGAGGATATAATCGACTGCTTCTGCAGTGTTTTTGTAAACGGCAAGAGTGTTTCTATCGATAATTTCTATAACAACATCAAAAGTTGGTTGTTTTTCTCTTTCGAGTACGGTTTTTTGCGATGCACGTCGTTTTGCTTCATCGTCGCCAAGCGTTACGGATTGAATACCGCCGACCAAATCGGAAAGAGTAGGGTTTTTGATTAAGCTTTCCAAACAATTACCGTGAGCGGTTGCAATCAACATAACCCCACGTTCTGCAATAGTACGGGCCGCTTGAGCTTCTGCTTCGGTCCCGATTTCGTCAACAACGATTACTTCAGGGGTGTGATTTTCAACCGCTTCAATCATAATATCTTTTTGGTACTCTGGTTGTCTAACTTGCATTCTACGAGCGTGACCGATTGCGGGGTGTGGAGTGTCCCCGTCTCCGGCGATTTCGTTGGATGTATCGACTATAACGACACGTTTCGCGAGTTCGTCTGCAACCAGTCTGGAAATTTCTCTTAGTTTTGTTGTTTTACCAACGCCAGGGCGTCCAAGGAATAAAATACTCTTGTTCATAAGGCAAATATCCCTTATACAAGCAATTGTCCCCGTAACGACTCTACCAATTCTTAGCGTAAGACCGATTACTTTTCCTTGACGGTTTCGTATTGCACTAATTCTGTGGAGTGTTCCGGGGATTCCTGAACGGTTATCTGATGTAAATTCTTGAATTCGGCTTGTAATGTAGGATATGTCTTCATCTGTTACAAAGCCGCAATCGAAATATTCTATCTTTCCTGTGGCATGTCTAATCTCTGGAGTTCGACCAATGTCTAATACAATTTCAATTACATCCTCCATTTTGTCATAGGTGACGTGTTGTCGGACTTTGTCGGGCAAAATCTCCGTCATTTTGTCTAAATCGTTTTGAAACTGCAGGTTACTCATTTTCTTCCGTGCCTTTCATTTTGTTTTATATATCTATTCCCGGTTTTACGGAACGTTTGTGATTATTTACAAAATAATGGCTGTTAATGTTCGATGTATGTTCTCTTCTACTATTATTATACCACTTTTTGTGCAAATTTCATCCATCATTAGAACTACAACCGTAGTAATCTTTACAGAAGTTTACAATTTTTAGTTTTTTAGTATGATAATAAAGAAACCCGTCATAAAAATGACGGGAAGTAATTCGCAAGGATAACTTCAAAAATGAAGTTATCTGTATGAATAGCAAGTATGAATGGAAACTTCATACTTGCTAAGTTTCTTTATTTTAATTTAGCTTCAAGAGCATTTAGGCGAGCTTCAAGCTTTTTGTTTTGTTCTTTTAGTTGCTTAACTTCTTGTTTCAAGGCTTTGTTGTCGTCTTGGATTTGTTTAAACGCCTTGTCATAAACATCAATTTTAGCTGCAAGT
>JAZSRN010000091.1:0-17832 GCA_045538535.1 Candidatus Gastranaerophilaceae bacterium
AAGGTAAAAACACTATGAAGAAAAATTACAACAATTCAAATCTTAAAGACGCTTCCCGCATTTTCGGTAGGGCTGGGTTCACTCTTGCCGAAGTCCTTATTACTCTAACAATAGTTGGGGTAGTAGCGGCGATTACGATGCCGGCATTGATTGCGAATATTCAAGAACGAGTAAAAACCGCTCGTATCCAGAATATTACTCAAAAATTCGGCAAAGCAACGGATAAGATGAAATCACTTTCAACCTTAGGCGGTTATGCAACAACAATGGATTTTGTAAACGAATTACAAAAACACCTAAAGATTGCAAAAGTCTGTGATAACCAACACCTAACCGAATGTTGGCCGACCGAAATTGTAATGTTAGATGACAATACAGAATGGGAAATAAAAGATACCAAAACCGGCAAACAACTAAAAATGACAAACGATGACACCCATGAATACGGTGATACAGTGGGTATCGTGACCGCCGACGGCACCGCAATGATATTAACCTATAACGCAAAATGTGATATTGACGAAGTTCCAGTGACTTGGTCAAACAATCAATCATCTACATCCGGTTGCGTAGCTGCGGTATTTGATTGGAACGGAAGTAAAATGCCAAACAAATTTTCAAGCGATGTAATCGTTTTCAACGCCGGTGGTCTAGGCCAATCTTGCGCTTTTGAAATTAATGGCAGTTGTTTTAAGGCACCACAAGCAGCAAACACATATATGACAAAAGCAGAATGTGAAGCTAAAAAAGGAGACCTAGGAATAAATGATTGTAATTATGACACAGATTACTGGGCAAAAGCAGTAGAAACATGTGGTCATGTAGATAAAATGGCAAGCATGGCAGATTTAGCAGCAATCGCAAGTGACATATACGGCACAACAATAGGAGAACTAGAAGACCTAGAGAGCAGTGCCGGCAAAACATACAGCGCCTCAATTGGCTCTAAGTACGGCTTCTCAGATGCGAATTCAGCGTCGTTTTGGGTTTGGTCTGGGCGTGAGAACTCTAGCTACCACGCATACCGCCGATTCTTCAACTCTATGCGCTCGACTTGGTACGGCAACAACCGCTACGACAGCAGCGGCTTAGTGTTGTGTAAAGGTGATTAGTCACCCCTCACCAAGAAATTCAAGTTTTCGTAAAGTTCAAACCGAATTTCTATCCTCTCCTCCAAGGGGCGAGGGGAAGGAAATTCGGTTTTGTGTATTGTTTATGCCTTACATTTTATAAAGTATTGCTATATTTCGGGCTCGCAAATCTGCGAGCCTTTATTAATAAAGATTGCACTTTTGGCTAATGAAATATTTTCCTTGAACATCCATACTAAACCTGTAAGGAATTTTAAAAGGAGAATAATTTGAAAAAGATTTTTTATATTATACCGGCTATGGTAATGGCGATGACAAGCGCGTTCGGGATTTGTTATATCCAAAATGGGTATTGCGAAGTTGGAGGCGGAAAAAATCCGGCACTGCAAGATAAATATGTACCGAATAGATTAAAGCAAATTACAGAACCAACCGCATTTCAGGCTGAATTTATTAAACCCTATGATGATGCGCTTATAAATACGGATGAACCCGCAATGGAAGATATTACTCCGCAATATAATGCGAATTGTCAGTTTGGAACGTGTTTACCCGGTGAAGTTCCAAATCAGTCGCCGTTTAACAGATAGTATAAACTTTGCGATAATAAAGTACTATTCCCAATGCAGTGAGAACGATATTAGGCATCCAAGCGGCTAAAAATGGTGCCAATGTTCCGGCTTCACCGCAAGAAATTGAGAATGCTCTTATTAAATAATATGCAAAAATTATCAAAATACTAAATAAAAATCCTCTATTGTATCGTACTCGCGGCGGAGTGATTGCCAAAGGAACTCCTATCAGCACGAAAGCTATTGTGGTCAGAGGAAGCGCAATTTTGTCGAACATTTCAATTACGATGGAATTGCGCTGTTCTTCTGAAATATAATTTTCTTTTATGTATTTGTACAATTTTGCAAAATTCATTTCTTTTGCAACGTTTTTATTTAATTCTTTTGTCATATCAACACCAAATTTTACGATAGAGCTATCGAACAATGTGGTGTTTAACACTTTGCCTTCTTCACCGACTGTGTAGACTGCTGCCTTTTGAAAATCCCAACCCGCAGGAGTTGTGCGTCCTTCATCGGCTTGCAAAACTTGAACCGTTCCGTCTTTTGAAGTATCTAAAACGGTGATATTGTGCAAGACTTTGTCTTCGCAATATCCAACGTAAAATAATCGCTTCAAAGAACCTTGGTCGTTAAGTTCTTTAAATACAAAATTTTGTTTACCGTCCGGAATGTTTTTTTGACCAAATGCCCATAATGCCAAGTCTTTTGATTGCTTTGTCATAACTGGTACAATGCTTTCATTAATTACAAAAGAAGTAAAAGACATAATTAATGCAAAAATAAAAATTGGTTTCGCAATACGGCTCAAACTTATTCCACAAGCTCTCATAACTGTTATTTCAGATAACAAACTGAGTTTGTTTAACGTCATGACGGTTGCAAGCAAAACTCCCATGGGAATTGTCATGACAATAACCGATGGCAAATTCAATATAATCATCATTAATGCAACTTTAAAAGGAATTCCGTACATCGAAATTTGTTTTATTAGTGTAATGAAAGTGTCAGATGCAAAAATGATTGATGTAAAAACGCAAACTCCCATCAAGAACATTTCAACAACTTGACGAGTAATATATTTGTCAAGCAATGTCATTTGTTTTTTTGTGCTTTGTTCAGAAATTTCAGTTTGCATCATAAAAATATTTTAACACAAAAATAAATGTTTTGACTAGCAATTGTATGGTTTTAAATCACATTGTTTAATCGCATAATTACAAAGCAATCTGTGTACCTACAATAATTCTATGGCTGTCAATTTTGTTTTGATTTTGGCAATAAACATAATTTAAAATTAATTTTAACGCTTGGCCTTTTACATAATAATTCATGCCGGCGGTATATTCTCTTTGATTATTATGGGCAATGTTTTTGTTTGGGTCAAAATCGTCATATCTCAATATTAATTCTAGTTTTTTTGTAATTCTATAACCTAATGTAACATACCAACCTTGACGTTTTTTGTTAGTTAAGCCATCGCCTCCGTTTGAACCGTCTGCGTTTGCGTATTCTGCTCGTGTCCAAAGGTTTTTGTATTCATAACCCAAGTGTGCACCAGAAACCATAAATTCGGTTGAATTACGTGCGCCTGTGGCAATACCGCCACCTAAGTTTATTTGTCCGAATTTGTTGTTTGTTTTGGCTAAAGGTTTGAAATTTACCCAACCGTTAAATTCTGCGCCAGGGAAAAAAGAACTAAAATATGTATCAGAACTGTAACCACCAAAATCATAATCCGCGAAAGAATAATTGCCGCGAACGCGAACGCCAAATTTGCGCGCGTTGGCAAGGTTTCGGGATATTTGCGAGCGCGCAGCAAGCGGTAGAGTATAAGGTGATTGTGCGCCTTCAATTCCCACTCCGGGTCTGGAATTTCCTACAAGGATTTTGTGATGTGGTATTCGGTTTGTTTCAATGAATACGTCTTGTACAAATTGCTGCATAAAACCACGATTATTTTGGGGGGTAACGTCGAACATGACAAAGAAATTTTCTTTGTTGCCTTTTAGTTTTCCGTCTAAAAGTACGTTAACTAATCCAGCTTTGAACAAAGTGTCAGTATCTCCGGCTTCCGGTATGGTTGTTGTCATATTTGTTTGAACGACGCCCCATAAGTGAATATTTTCCAAAGGGCCTTTTTCAAAATTATGAGTTAATTGTTCTTTGAATAAGGGTGATATTGTATTTAAGCTTTTTGATACTTCTGCTTCTAAAACAATAGGTTTATCTTTTTCTTGTAGAGTTTCTGCTTTAGCAATAATACGAGATTCAAAACTTTCTTCTTCGCGTTCTAAAGCCTCTTGTGCTTGCACAAACGGATTTGTAAAAATTAATATAAAAGTAATTAATATAAAAATCTTTTTCACTATAAAATCCTAATTGTTTTTAAAGATATCCCTATCTGTATTTTACCTCAAAATTATTCGAGGGTTATTGCTCCTTGTCGAAATATTTTTATTTCGTCATTAAATATTCCGCAAACGGTTGATTCCAAGCCCTTGCAAGTTTCTCCATAGTCATCAATGATTAAGTCTGCTAGGCCTTTTAGGTTCTCAAGTGCTTGTTCATAGCTTTTAGCTGCCGGTTGGTGCGAAAGATTGGCACTTGTTGTAGCCAAAACGTGACTAGGTACGATTTCGCAGATTTCTTTGAAGATTTTATTGTCCGGTAGTCTTATTCCAACAGTGTTCATTCCTGAAGTTATATAATCCGGTGTGTTTTCTGATTTTTCAAGCACAAGAGTTAATGCACCTGGGAAGTATTGTTTAATTAATTGTTGTCCTGTTTTCGGAATAGGTTTTATGTAATCAAATAAGTGATAAATTTCGTTTGACATTAAAATAAGGGGTTTTTGAGCTTCACGTTTTTTGATTTCGTATATTTTTTTAACCGCTTTTTCGGAAGTTGGTAAACACCCTAAGCCCCAGACCGTATCGGTTACGAAAGCTATAACTCCGTCATTATTAAGTATTTGTTTTATGTCGTCTTTGTTTTTTATCATGGTGTTTGTTTCTCATGTATATTTGGGATCCTGAAACAAGTTCAGGATGACAAAATAATTAATTTATACTTTCACATAAATCTATCAAGTTAGGATTGTTTTCTTTGATAAGATTCCATTTCCAATCTTTATGCCAATTTTTTAATTGTTTTTCTCTATTTAGTGCCGTTAAAACATCATCTATTATTTCATAATATACAAGTTTTTTTGTATTGTAACGTTTGGAAAAACCTTCCAATAAGCCTTGTCTGTGTTCGTTCATTCTGCGTATTAAATTGGATGTTACGCCAATGTATAACACAGTGTTTATTTTATTTGTTAATATATATACATAGTAACGTTTTTTCATTCTTGTCATCCTGAACTTGTTTCAGGATCTCCTTAATTTATTGATTACTCTATCCGTTAATTCTTTTGCGTATTCCATTTTAAAGGTCAAGTTCAAAATAAAATAACTGATTATGCAAATTCCGCCAACAACAATAATTTTTGTTATATACCATAATGTTTTTGGTAATTCGATGTAGTTAAAACCAATAGCGCAAAGATATGTTATACCAAAACAAATAATACCAGCAATAAGCATTTTGCCAAGATTGCGGAATAGGGTTTTGTAATCTAGGGATATTTTGTTTTTTATTAAATAACCTAAAACAATCGCGTTAAATAATGTAACCAAAGATGTTGAAAGAGTTATACCTCCGATTCCCATGTTTAATTTAGAAATAAATAAAATATTTAACAAGATTTTTAAAACTATTGACGAAAATGCGACAACAAAAGGGGTTTTTGAGTCATTAAATGAATAGTAAACCCTTGTAATACTATCTCTAAATACATAAGGCAAAATCGAAACTGACAAGAACCACAAAGCTTCAGTAACCATCATTGTTGCGTTTTGGTTGAATTGTCCGCGTTCGAAAATCAGACTTATTCCGTCATATCCCAGTAAAATTATTCCTATAATAATCGGAATTGCGCCGAAAAATAAAATACCGACACCTTTGTTGAAGTATTTTCTTATTCCGTCCATATCGTTATCAGCCACAAGTCTTGCAAAAATAGGAAATAGCGGAACCAAAAATGCAACAGTCAGAATTCCCACCGGAAATTGAAAAACTCTATTTGCAAATCCTATTGCAGTCCAAGCGCCTTCTTTTAGTGCAGATGTAAAAAACATATCAACATATATATGTAATTGTCCGACGGTTGAAGATAAAACTGCGGGGAATAATAATTCGCAAATGCTTTTAAATTCAGGATTTGAAAGATTGAGGTTTGGTTTTAGTTTATATCCGAGATGTTTAATTTTAGGATACTGTAGCAACCATTGACAAATTGCACCTATTGTCGTTGCTATGGCAAGGGTTTTGCCCGAATTGCCGTCATGAACAAAGCTAATCATAAAAATTATTACCAGACTCATGACAATCGGGGATAAATTAGGTAACATAAATTCTTTATATGTGACTAATAAGCCGTAATATATTCCGCATACACCCCCTATAACAAAAATCGGAGTCATTATTTTTAAGTATTCGCTCGCTAACGTTATGAGTTCGGAAGTCCCGTCAGAAATGATAATATTCATTATTGGGGTTGAAAATATGTAAAAGATTAAACCCAAAACTACGAAAAACAAAATGGTTGTTGTCATAAAAGTGCTATATAAACGGTTTAATTCATCCGTCGGTTTTTTGTTTAAGTCCGGTATTAATTTTGAAAATACTGCAACGGTTGCGCTATGAAAAGGGCCTCCCACTCCGCCAAGCAATAACAAGGCAAGTGAAGGGATTTGGTACGCATAAAAATAAGCATCCGAAATCGTTGAGGCGCCGTAAAAGTTTGCAATAACAATATCTCTTAAAAAACCTATAAATTTGCTAAAAATTGTTACCATTGCAATAAGCCATGCGGCCTTTAATAAACTAGTTGTTTTATTGTTACCAGATATCGTTGTTTCCATCTTTTTCTACCAATTCTATATAAATTTTTATTGTTTTGTTATCTTTTTCATCCTCGGGGTAATAGAACGAAATTTCGTTTTTACCTTCTTTTATTTTAGATGAAATATCTATTTCTACAAATCTTTTGTTATTTAACAAGCCGTTGGGCAGGTCGTAAATTTTCTCTTTGCCGTTAATGTTAACGATAATTTTTGAAACGCCTTGTTTGTTGTCAATTATAATTTTTGCGAATTTGTCATTGGCGTAAAAACGTTGCATAACAAAATTTTCACCTTCTTTTTTGGAAAGAATGAACGGTTTTGTGCCAAGAGTTATATCGCTATAATAATGCTGAAGAATTTTTGTGTACGGGAGTTTTAGTTCTTGTCCCATAAAGCCGGCACCATATTGGCTCATACCAACTCCGTGACCATAACCTCCGCCATAAACTTTTATATTTTTAAGATTTTCATTGTCATCATTTGTTAATTCAAAAACTATATTTGCGCTAGGCAAAGCCTTTCCGTTTTTTGTAAAAAGTCGACGAATAACAAGTTCTTTGTAAATTTTGAAGCTTCCGGTCGATGTAATAATTTCAAGTTCTACAATTTTACCGGATTCTCCGCGTTGGCGTACTTGTAAATCTTCTATGGAGCCAAGTTTTTGCCCTTTTTGGAATATTGGTTGCACAAATCCGGTTGCGGATTGTGCCGGAAGATTTTGTTCTAAAATTTCTTTGAGTTCATTAACTTCCCACTCTCTTTCCCAGCGAAAATAAGGCGAACGCATATCGTAACAATCCGGTTTTGTGGTATAAAATTTGTAGGCTTCTTCCTCATTATTAAGTTTAGTTTGTCCGATAATATCAGGTTTGGCGGTTAAAAACGGTTTGTTTTTTGAGGGAAATTCTTTGGTTTTGGTGTCTGAAAAGGCATTTGAATAGCTCTCTGTATATCCACCCGCTGTAGAACTGTATTGTGCTAATATTAAATCCCAATCGTATAAGGCAACAACCCCTTCGGTTTCTTGTACCGCTTGTGTTGCAAGTGGTTTTTCGGTGTTTGCGCCAAAATAAACCTGACTGGCAACTGAATCAACAACATCATAGTTTGGTGAAGCTTTTATTCTCGGTGATAAAACATAATTTCTTGCCGCTACACTTTGAGCTTTTAGTGCTTCTAATCCAAATCGTATTGGCATTTCATTAGGTACTACGCCTTTTAAATATTCTTCAACTTCCACGAGATTGACAATATTAAAGGTTGTATCGTTTGCTTTTGTTATTTCAATTGCACCATGATATAGTGCCGGATTTCCAGCTCTTTTGAGGTCTTTTATGCCTAATAATCCTTGAGGGCATATTATTCGTATAGGGCCATTTAATTCTTTGATTTTTGTATTATTTTCAAGTGTTAACTCAAATTGACCGTCTTTTGAAAGTTCAACGTGTAAAGTTGAGTTTTGTGGCAAATCTTGTATTAAACTGTTATCATCAAAAATAAAAATTGGGGATGTACCATAAATTCCCTTTTTTGTGTAAGCGTAGTTTTTAAAGTTTGCGTCCCCTATGCCAACTCTTATGACTGCGGAAGTTGGTTTGTTTGACATGGTTGCTTCTTTAATTTGCGCTTCTCTTGCAATTTTCATGGTTTGTTCTGGAATATAAAAACAATACGCCTCATTTAACAATACCGACGATAGTCCTAATATAAGCATTACCTTAAAACAAAAACCTTTGCTGTTCATATAATTATTATACGACAAACAATTAATTGCGCAAAAAGAAAGGGGGAGTGACAATTAATGTCACTCCAGTATGAAAAAACAAACTATTACTCTATTGGAATAATTAATTTTTGTCCAATAGAAATTTTGTGCGGATTTTTGATGTTATTCGCTAACATAACTTTTGATCTGTTTTCTTTTGTTTCCGCACCGTAAAATCTTACCAAAATCGCCCCCATTGTATCACCGCTTTGTACAGTATAAGTTTCTGAAGCTTTTTGTGCGCCTGAAACATTTGTATCGGTACTTGCAGGGATTAAATTTAGTTTTACTTGTTCATTTTTAATTCCCGGGGTAGGGGCAGATGCTATAGAACCTATGCCTTTTGCAGAAAATCCGATAAGTGCAGTTAACATTAACATAAATACTGCACCGGCAACAAATCCTATTCCTAAATAAACACTTGGTGATTTCTCACTTTTTTGATTAACTTTAAAATTTTGCCAAAGGATATCAAGTTCTTTTTCTTTGCTTGAACGTACATACACACTCGGTGTGTTTGCATCATAAGACTGATGTCTATAATTGGATAATGCTTCCAATACAGCCATTTTTTCCTTTGATAAATTTGACCTTCTTAGAGTTGAACTTTTCATAAGATATTCAAATCCCCTAACTTTTACAGTAAATCTTATCGACAATTTATCATGACAAAAATGGGATTTCAAGTAATTCGTTAAAAAAATTCACAATCTACATTTTTTAGAGGATTAAATCAGTTTTATATTAGTTTAGAATGATAACGGGTAGGTTCTGCAAAGTGTGAGGAGAGAAGGTCATGGTTAAAGGTTATTCTTTTAAAGAAAATGAGTATTTCCCTCAAAATGAAGAAATTCCGGGCTCAATCGCGCAAAATTGGACACAACAAGCTCTTGAATGCTACACCTTAAAATGCGATTGTTCAAAATGTTCAATCTCAAAAGGTAATTATTCATTTGTTTGTCAAATGCCAAAGGTAATTGATTTGTTAATCGCAAATAAAGTTCCGAAATTGAAAATTGTTGAGTAAAGTTTAATAGACAACCCCTTTAATGTGCAAAGGCGATAATTTTGAAATCGCCTTTTATTTTTTTTGTAATATAATAGCAAATATGGTTAAAAAGTTAATAATATCATTAATCATAATTTTTTCATTTACCCAGTGTGCTAATGCCAAAGTGGAGAGGTGTTCGGTAGAAAAAGCGGTTGAGTTGGCGTTGCAAAATAATTTGGCACTTCAATCAAAACGAAAAGAACTAGATGTGTTAAAGCAAGATGTTAGAATTGCAAATCAATTGAAAAATCCACAATTTCAATCCAATGTTTTGATGGGTACAATCGGGAAAGGTAATTCCAGTCAAGCCGGATTGGCTTTTCCGATAGAAATTTCAAAGCGTGGTGTACGTAAAAAATCTGTTCTTGCGCAGTATGATATAGTGCAAAATGAGGTTAGAGCAAAAGAACACGAAATAAGAATAGAAGTCATGCGGGCGTATTTTGATGTTTTGTATCAAAAATCTCTTTTACATATTATGCAAGAGCGAGAAGAAATATTTAAAGAAATGCTTGAGATGGCTGAGAAAAGACCGGAACAAAATTCTTTTTATAAGGTTGATTTATTGCAATCCGGTATTAGGTATAAAAAACAATTGGTTGTACTAAATCGAACAAAATCAAGACTTTTGAATGCGCAATTCAAATTAAATGAAGTTATGAATATGAAAGATACTTCTGTGATGTATGATACTCAAGAATTGTACATATTAGGAGATTTGGCAGCATTAAAAATAGTTTTACCAGAGTATCAAGTGATAGAAGATACGGCACTAAAATATAGTTATGCTATAAGAATAGCCGAAGGTAATATCGAAAAATCAAAACGTGATTTAAAGGTTGCGCGCCATAAAGTTGTTCCGGATGCTGTACTTGCCGGCGGGTATGCTTTTAGTAGAGTTGATAACGGCGCGTATGCAGGATTATATGTTGATGCCCCGATATTTAATACCTACAGTGCTGATGTCCAAAAAGCAAAAGTAATCATTGAAAAGTCAAAACTTGATAAAGATTCTTTTGAAAATCAATTAAAAATGGCGTTAAAACAACAGTATAACGAGTTTAAATATTCAAAAGAGAATATTGAATACTATAAAGAAATTTTAAAAGAGGCGGATGAAATTTTACAAATGTCTGCAAATCGTTATCGACAAGGCGAAACGCAACTTTTAAACCTTATGACAATTGAAAATCAACGTCAAGAATTATTGATGGAATATATTGGTGCTGTTCACATGTTTTATAACGCGTATTTAGATTTAATGTTTAACATGGGGCATGATTTGTTATTGGAGGAAGAAATCTTTGACAAAAATACTAATAGTTGATGATTCTCCAAATTGGGTTCGGTTTCACAGTTTTGCGGTTTCAGAGCTTTTTGGTAATGATATTGAAATTGTTACTGCATTTTCTGCACGAGAAGGTGTTGAAAAATTGATGTATAATATTGATTCTCCATTTGATGTGATTTTAACGGATATGCAAATGGAACCGGATTTTTTGCCTTTGTATGCCGGAGAATGGTTTATCAAGCAGATTCAGTATTTCAAGGAATATAAAAACACTCGTATTTTTATAATTTCTGCAGCGGAGAATATAAAATTTCTTGCACAGAAGTATAATGTTGATTTTGTCCGTAAATCAGCTTGTCGTCAAGAAAATGCTTATGATAAAATTAAAGAATCCTTAATGTAAAAGATTATATTTCAGATATGTAAAAAAGTGCCGCAAGAGCTTGAGCGGTTAATACATAACCTTTTTTCTCTATTTGATTTAGCCAATTTTTAATTTCAGATTTTTTAACCCAAATTCTGTCAACAATTATTCCGTTGTCATCAATTGGAGGTTGCGTAGGGGTCTTGTTGTCAATAAACGCTGTTGCAATTGTACAAGTTTCAGAAACGCATCCGGCAGAACTTGCAACCTTTTTGGTCATGATTTCGATTTTGTTTGAAATTAATCCGGTTTCTTCTAATAATTCAGCTTTAATTGCGTCTTCAATAGTTTCATTAATTCTTTCGTCTCCAACTAATCCGGCAGCCATGCCGATTGTATAACGACCTTTGTTTTCGGCTTGTATGGGCGGACGTTCTTCGATGAGGAATAAAACTTCGTCGTTAGTGTGCGCAAGAATAATTACAACATCTGCTGCATTTGGTCTATGTGCATAAATCCAAGAATGTCCATTTTTGGACGGTGTTGATTTCAAATCTAAAAATTTTGTATGGTAAAGAATTTCATTCATTGCTTGTTTTATATCCTCTGTTAAAAAATTATATAAGAATTATAATAGAGGTTAAAGAAAATATCAAACTTATTTTGAGAATTCCTCGAAGATATATTGTTCTGGTTTGATGAGAATAAAATGGCATGAAAAATAGTATTGACAATAAATTTTGAGCGAATAGAATAAGAATTATCTGAATAGACCACCTCGGAGGAGTGCCAGAGCGGTTTATCGGAGCAGTCTTGAAAACTGTCGTACGTTCACGCGTACCGTGGGTTCGAATCCCACCTTCTCCTCCATTTAAAAAGCCACCTAATTAGGTGGCTTCTTTAGTGGGTATTTTTTGTCCAGTTTGGTTGTATTTTATTGTCCGTTTTGATTGGAAGTGATGTTATAAAACTGTCATGCTAAACTTGTTTCAACATCTTACCTATTGGGCGTATTTTAATGAGTGGTTTGGTCGGAAAGAAACAAAATGTAGGTTGGGTGAAACCCAACAAAAACTGCCCAAAATCATAGCGGTCGGAAGTGTGTTGACAATTTAATTTCAAACTGGACGAAGCGTGAAGCAATAATCTAAGACAAAGTGACTTTTGTTACTAACTAAACTTTATATCACCCCATCCGCCCTCGGCACCTTCCCCTTCTAGGGAAGGGAATTGAGCTAAGTCCGTAAAGTCCCATTTGAGAATTTTAAAAGAATTTTATTTGTTGGGTTTCACCCAACCTACATAACTAGGGAGGAATAATCAAAAAGTCGGGTTGAACCCGACCTTGGTTAGCGATTTAAATGATAAATTGTAATTTTTGTAACAGATTTGTTGTACGTTATTATTCAAATTATGAGTTTTACTTTGTTAAATTTATTGAACTTAATTCTGATAATGATTTTACTTTAAAAGTAGTTTTAGGCATTCTATTAAACTCAGAAAGCAATCTATGTAAAATATACTCGGTGGCTTCACAACAACTACCAGGGTCGCAAAAATTCATTTCATTAGCTACTCGATAAATATTCGGTATGGATAATTGTTTTACAAATTTCTCTTGCTCTTTTCCTGTAATTACGCAAAAGCCATGAAAACCTTTTTTCTCTGCGATATTCAAAACTTCATCTCCTGTCAAAATAGCTCTTTTCCCAAAGATATGAGCTGGTCTAAGTAAAACAATATTCTTGATTTTATCAAGAAAGAATGCTAAATTTCTCTTATTTATGACCTTATCAACTTCTCTTTCACAAGCAGAAATATAGTTAGGATGTTTAAATACCTTTTGGGGTACATATACAATATTTATACCTGTGAACGATGGACTATTTTGTTGTCTAATATTACTAATCATAATGACTCCTTTCATATATAGTAACACATCTAAAAATATTTTTTGCTAGTTTAATGACTCCGATTTTGAGAAAAATTTATAAACGAAGCTCGTAGGTTGGGTGAAACCCAACAAAAACTTTTGGGAATTTTTCGGCGGTAAATATGAAATCAAAAAAGGTGTTTATAAATGTACCCCTACAAGCTACTACTTTTTTATAGTACATATATTTTACATTTTAACAAATTTACGAATCTTTGTGTGTTGTAAATCTAAAACATCATAAGGTATACAATAATGATTTTTCTTATATTTTATATTGTTTTTTATTGCATAAAATATTTTTAATAAACCACCTTTGAGTGTCAGACTTTTTCTTGGAGTTTCGTCACAGTGATATGAAAAATAACCTTTTTCTTTATAAGCCAATTTCCGATTTAATTCGTCTTGTTCTTCAGTTACAAAAGTATAACATTTATTAATCTTTTTATAAATTTTGTCTACAATACATGTCCAGATATTAGGCATCGGCATAGCACATCTTGTATCAATCAAATAAGGTTTGCCATCATATAATCCATATTGCTCATATTTATAAGCATCAGATGAAAGTTCACACCCGCCGAGATAAATTCGCTTTGCAACATTTAAAAAATGTTCTCGTGTTATATTTTCTGTATCAGCTTTTGGTTGTTTTACAATGTATGTCTTCCCGTATTTTTCAATAGGAGTAAAAAAAGGAATATCAAATTTAGGATTGTGTTTTCGAAACTCAAGAGGGTTTTCCAGTGAAATTTTTAATATTTCATTATTAGGAATATCAAAAATTACAGTTAAACCACCATTATTATGTAAATTTGTCACAGTATTATCTATTTCTTTATGTTTTTCAAAATATAATTTTGAACCTTCTGCCAAGTCGTGTGCAATTTCTTTATGATATTTAGCTCTCATGGGTTTATTCTCCCAATCTTTTACAAGATCGAGACCTTTACCTTTAAAATTAAGCTGAAAATCGTTTTTATTTAGATATAATGTTTTACTAGTAATTATTACATTCATAAATGATTAAAAATTTGTAAAAAACAAATTTGTTATCTAATTCTAAAAATTATTAAACTTTCTGTTTTTTCTTTTGGTGTTCCACTTACTTATTGAACTTTCAAATTGAACAAATGTAAAGAAATGTAAAAATGAATTTAAAATAGGCTGAAACTCAGTCATAATCACTCATAGGATAGTACGTAGGTTGGGTGAAACCCAACAAAAACTATTATTTGTCTAACTAAACTTTATATCACCCCATCCGCCCTCGGCACCTTCCCCTTCTAGGGAGGGGATTTGAGCTGATTCCGCACAAAGTCCCATTTGAGAATTTTAAAAGAATTTTATTTGTTGGGTTTCACCCAACCTACACAACTCAAAATGTCAGAAATGTCCGATTTTAGTAACAAAAATGTCCTCTATTTTGCACTTTTTGTCCTAATATTTGCAATTAAAATTTATCATTGTATTGAAAACCGAACTTCCATACTTTATCCATGCCACTCATCATAAGTTGCAGGTACGACTTCTTCGCAGTATTCTTTTTGTAATTTATTGATATAATTATCCATTTTGCGACGGTAAATATTCATAATTAAAACTAAGATAAGTCCAACAAATATAGTTATAGCAAATGGTGCGATATATTTATCAGGCATTGAAAGAAAGTGTAAAATACTTCCAATTATAAAACTTGCGACCATAACTAAGATAAGTATTCCAAACCACCAAACCATAGGGTCATTGTATAATAGCATTTCATTAAAAATTTTAGTTGGACAGGGTTTTCTGAAAAAATATTTTAAAAATGTGCGACAACTTGTTGTTATAATTCTTACATCAGGATTTTTTGAAACTATATCAGAGTCGATACTTATTGCGGTGTTGTAATCTTCCCAAGCCTCATCTTCATTCCAAGTTTTACCTTTAGCGTACTCGCTGTCTTTATACCAAAAATAATCAGGCGGTATTAACCCCATTAAATGAAATTTAGCCATAGAACGAAGATAGTATGCTCTTGCGTCATTTGGATTATTTTGTAGGTATTCGTTTAAAAATTTCACAATTTTTTTACAAATGTCCGTTGACGGTTGTTCCCAATAATCCGTTACAACCAATGCCTTATAACAATCATCAATACTGTTTATAAAATTAGGTGAGTTCATGTTTGCATTATATCACAAATAAAGTTTATACAAGGGTTTTAGCCTTTGTAAAATTTTATTAAGACAAGCTCGTAGGTTGGGTGAAACCCAACAAAAACTATTATTTTTCACTATTCATAATCTAATTCATTTATATTGTACTTATCTTCAAAATTACACCAATCTTGTTCATAATATCCATTTTGTACAAATTTATTAAATGACGAATATTTCCAATCTTTTTGGGCAACATTATAATGTTTCATTGGATTGTAATGTATGTAATCAATATGTTTATTTAAATCTTCTTCGGTTATTATTGTATGTTCAAAATATCTTCTTTGCCAAATACTTTTTTCACCTTTACTTTTTCTACTATCAGATTCATAATAATTCGATATTTGTGAAGTATCAAAATCAACAGAAAAATTACGTTTAATATTCTTAATTATATCTGGATATTCCTTTATGTTGTTTGTTTTTATAAGCATGTGTATGTGATTGGCTAATACACAAATTGCTACGATATTAAATTGATATTTTTGTTTTGTTTGCTTAATTGCATTTTTTAATAATTCAATATTTTGTATTAAAAATTCTTTTCTATCAAATGTAACAACTGTTATAAATACAATACTGTTTGGTATAAATAATCGCCTATAATTCATAATAAAATCATAATACAAAATTTTTTGTTGGGTTTCACCCAACCTACACAACTTAAATTAGAAGGTTTTGCCTTTTAGCATATTAATTAAATCATCAGCTAATTTGTATTGCTTATTATACTCTTTTCTAGGTTTGAAATGTAGTGTATCTAACATTCTATCAATAATAGAATTTTCCTTTAAAACGCTGTATTTAATTTTAAAAAGAATATCTAGACTATCACCTTTAGGTACTATATAAGACATTCTAACTACCACATCATTGTTTTGAGATATTTTTGTAAAATAATCAGATTTTTCAATAGCTTCATTGATTGTTCTTGTACAAATATTTTTAGGTATAATCTTTCCAAGCATTGTTATATTATTAGTATTATCAATTCGTTGGATTTTCATAAACATATTTCCTATATTGTGTAGTGTCGTTATGGTTACTAATTTGGAATTTTACAATAGAAAAATACTAACAAATTTAGCTAAAAATTGCAAGATTAATTTGATATCCAATTACCCTAAGTCTATAGTTTTTATTAAGCAATATAATTGCATTTTCTACAATGTTTGTGTTAATATTGATTTTATTTAAGAGAGGATATTAATGCTTACTATTAGCGAAATTAGAACTGCTGGATATGCTATCGGTAAAAGATTACAAGGCTATCATTTATTAAAAAATCCTATTGGTACACCAACTACAGAGGTAAATATGTTTAAAGAGTCTCTTAATGGATACGGTGGTAATGGCGAGAGATTTCATACACTTGATAAAATTACAAGATTTATTGATAAAGACAATAAAGTTTCAAAAATAAAAAAATATCTTTCGACAACGAGGATTTTTGATAAAGATACTAAAAAAATATCTAAAGATAAAAATATAACATATATAAGAACACAAGCGGATAAAGTTGTACTTGAAGAAAGAATAGCTTTTGATGAAGACAAATTGGCGAGTTTGCCATGTATTGATCTTAATGATTCTGCAATACTTAATACTATAATTATCAATGAAAAATCTAATAGGCTAAAAAGACCTAACTTTTTTCAAGTTTTATGGCATAATCTTAATAACCAATAGATGTGTAGATATATTATAATAGGATGATGTTTTTGGGTTTGGATTGATATTTTGTACTTTTAAAATAGCAGTCGGTAGGGCTTTCAGCCCAACAAATATATTAATATTGGGGTAGACCCCCAATCTACTTTCTACAAAACAATTAGGTAAGCAATTAAAAATAACAGTAAAAATAAAAATAGAACTACCAAAATTTCTACTGGAATAGCCCATTTTGTACAGCCAAATGAAGAGAGCGTGTGTTTATAATTATTATTAATGTATGATTTTATAGCTTTTTCAAACTTTAATGAATAGCTTTTATTATTTCGGAAACTATAGGAAAAATTATTAACATACTTTGAAAAATGAATAATGTCAAATATTCTGTCAATTAGCCCGTTTTCCTCATTCAATAGCGATATGTTCTGTTCTTTGCCTTCAAGTATAACTTTAAATTTTAATATTAAACTTTTTACAAGATATGCATCTCTTCCAATATATTGATAACCTGGATTGATAATGATAATTTTCATATCCTTTATGCTTGTGTAGGGAACATCAAAATTGTCTGATTGATTTCTATAGAAAAACCTAACTCCCTCCTTGTCAAGCTTAATATATTCCAAGATTTTTTTAGGGATTGGATATTCAAGTAATTCTTTGTGTTTTGTATTATTTATCAATAAATTTTTCATAATAATAATGTCGTAGGGGGACTTGTCTTGACTTGCTCGCGTTAAACGGCAATTCCGTGTTTTGCTTCTTGTGCTATTCGCACAAACGCAAAAGCACTCCAGCCTCTGCTCGCAAGTCGCTGAACCCTTTGAATGCTTCGCATTGGGGTTCTGCGTCCCCACACTATTTAATTATCAATTAATAAATGTCGATGGGGGGACTTGAACCCCCAAGGATTTCTCCACACGCCCCTCAAACGTGCG
>JAZSRN010000095.1:0-15691 GCA_045538535.1 Candidatus Gastranaerophilaceae bacterium
CCGATTTTGTCTGTTAAATAATAATGTATATTAGAAATAAGGTTTTTAAGTAATTCAACTACAATAAAAAAGAGAATATAAAATACTATCGACAAGATAATTTTGTATAAACGTTTCATCTTTAGTATTAAATAAAATAAAATAGTTGGTAAAATTAACAAAAAGAAAATCATATAAAAAATATACAAAAAATTGGTTTATATAGCAAGCAGCCTTAAAAATTTAAAGGACTTGCAAGAGCTGAATTCTACAACTCAAAAACCATTCTGGGAGTTTTATGAAATACGATTTATTAAAAGCACAAAGGGAGTTTTTGGAAATCCCGCACGAATATAGCCTTGATGTTGCAGTTTATCAAGGTGGTTACGGAAGCGGAAAAACTTTTTCGGGTTCGCTTTTGGGAATTCTTTTATGCCTCAAATTCCCCGGAATAAGAGGACTTGTTGGAGCGCAAACCTACACCCTTGTACGCGATACTACACTACAAACTTATTTTGAACACTTTGAAACAATTGGGTTCGTTGATGGCCAAGATTATGAGTGGTCAAATTCTTTGCAAAAAATAACTTTCAAAAATGGTTCCGAAATCTTGTTCCGACATTTCGATGAACCTAATAAACTAAAATCTCTAAACCTTGGATTTGTAGAAATTGAAGAAATGTCGGAAGTCCCTTATGACACTTTCAAAGTTATTTTGAGTCGAATGCGACAAAAACCAAAACCTAATTGGAAGAATTTTAAATACAGAATTTTTGGACACACAAACCCAGAATTTAATCGAGGCTGGATTTACAAAACCTTTATCGAAAACCCTCCGGCCAATTATCGATTAATAAGTGCTCCGACAACAGAAAACAGATTTTTACCAGAAGGATATTGTGAAGAACTCAAAAAAATTTATGATGATAAATATTATAACATTTTTGTTTTGGCTCAAAATGGCAATGTGGATAACAATCTTGTGGTTAAAGACTTTACAGACAATAATATTCGCGAAATCAAATACCAACCGGAATTAGATTTGCATATTACTTGCGATTTTAACGTTGATCCAATGTGCTGGATTTTTGCACACAAAACCGAAGATAAAGTTTTCTACTTTGACGAAATCGCAATGGAAAATACAACAACATCAAAGGCATGTGAAGAATTTATTCAGCGTTACCCTAATCATAGGGGAAAAATCATCGTAAACGGTGACGCATCAGGAGACAACCGTAGCTGTATGAGTGAATATACTAACTACGTTATAATCAAAAAAAGATTACTTGAATACGGTTATGATGTTGATATAAGAATTAAACCGTTCAATCCACCGATAAAAAATAGAATAGCAGCCTTCAATGCAAAGGTGCGAAATGCAAAGGGTGAGGTTTCTATTTATGTTGACAAAAAATGCGAAAAACTTTTATATAACATCTACAATTTAAAATACATTGAAGGAACATCACGCATTGACGTTCCCAGTTATCAACAAATAAAACAGTCAAAAGAATTAAAATTTCTTTCACATCCAATGGACGCAGCCTCGTATTTGGTAGATTATTATTGGCCGATAAGGTTATAAGGAGTCTAATCTTATGGATAAATTTTTGATATATGCCCCGATATTAGTAATTGTTATGGTGTTTTTAATTCAACAGCATATTGTTGTCACGCCGGAACAATTAGAACGAAAACATCGAGAAATAATGGATGATGTTGAAAAAAAATTCGTCACGATAAATAGTTACAAAGATTTAAAAGAACAATTTTGCGAAATTAAAGATAAAATTGACAAAATTTATGACGCAATTGTTTTCAAATAATCCACAAATTTTGTAAACAATTGTTACACAATATCTCTTATATATTAAAGTTTGACGCAAAAACAACCGTTAACGATAACAAAAGGAAGAATTGTTACTACAAAATGAAAGGATAACGCGCAAACAATGGGATTGGCAGCATCACAAGCTAGATTTTTGGCAATTACCGCTCGCAAAGCGGATTGCGAAAGCAAATCTATGGAATATGCCCAAGAAAAATTGGACATAAGCCGTAAGATGGCTACTGCTACTGCCAATTATCAAAACTCATTAAACGCAACCAAACTCGTTTGGGATGCCAGCGCGGCAGAAACTGCAATTACGGATTTGTCTTATGACGTAATGATGACCCCAAATCCTTTAAATGGTTATGATCCATATTTATTAACAAATCAGTCTGGACGTGTTATATTAAGCAGTAAGCTAGCTAATGCAATTATGGCCGCCGGAATTGATGAAAAAGGCTCTGAACCAAGCGCTACTGGGTATGCCAGTTTTTTGGCAGCATTAGAAGCTAAAGGTATTATAACAACATCACTTGCAAATCAAATAGCTGGGGCAGGTTATGTCCGAGAAGCAGGCTTAGGCGCCGAACCTCTAGATAAAACTACATCTAACGCTATGACATTTGGTACTATGCAAGGATATTTTGATGATACCAAAAATTACTTGGTTGATTTCGAAAACCATATTATGGGTACGACCCCATATTCATCAGATCCTAAAAATAGTACTATTTCATATTCGTTAACAAAAAATGGTCAACTATTATCTTCAAAGCCGGATGATTTGACCCTTGGAGATTTAATGTATGGCAATTATGTTTGGACAGTAACAAATGTTGCCCAAAATGATTATCAGGGTGTTTTAAATAATTTAATAAACAAAATCGCTGGACTTTTGGGTTATGGCCAAAGTACTTACACCGGTTTGTATACAGATTCTGCGTCAAAAATAGCACTAGAAAATGCCTATCAAGTAACGGCATCTACATTTGTAGTTGATGATAAAACACCAGTTGTTGGCAATTGGAAAAATAATGACTCTGGACGTTCAACAGCTTTTAATAAGACTGTATCAAAAGCGAATGAAATCAATGATGTATCCAAAGGTGATCTAAAAGATACAGATAAGGATACATATTCCGTTAACATTAGTAACATGATTGACGTATTTTTAACTGCTTATGTTCAAGAGTTACACGGATACGACACGGGCTATAATATTGCGGAAAAAGTTAAAGACTCATTATATGTAACCGAAGATCCAAGTTATTATTATGTAGTTCATAACGACAATACTATAGCAACAGAAACCGATTTAATGATTGCTGATTTCTACAATATTATGTATAACCAGATTTGCTCAAATGGATGGACAACTCTTAGTGGTGCAAACATTGAAGACAAAGAATATCTATCGCACGCACTTAAAAACGGTCAAATATTTATTTCATCCCTAAATACAGACGGATATTATTATCAAGGCGCATACACCGAGAACGGTTATGTTCAAGAAGTAACAGATGATGATGCTATTGCAGAAGCGGAGGCTGAATACAACAAGATAAAAACAACCTTAAATTACAAAGAACAAAAAATAGATTTAAAAGTTAAAAACTTAGACCTTGAAATATCAGCACTTTCAACTGAATACGATACCGTAAAACAATTGATATCAAAAGGCGTCGAAAAAACTTTCTCAATGTTTAATTCATAGATTACTTAATAATCTGTTTGAACAAATAAAAATAAGAAAAAATCACTGTCAAAAACAATTTGGCAGTATTTTTTTTGCCAAATTTCTCATAAAATTTTGAACGACTACTTATTATAAAATCAAGTGTAAGTGGACGTATCTTGAGATTATTTTTAATATTCAATTTAGTTGTGTAATCATTATTATATCTTTTATTCCCACAAACATAATCACTATGGCCGGCATTCATTTTGTGTCGTCTGTAACCGACAAGCGGTGCAAAAATTATTGCAGAACCCCCGATTAAGTTCGCAAGATTAAATAAAAACTTATCCGGACAAATTCGCCAATTATCAACTTTTTTGTAATCTAAAATAATTTCTATCGCCGACTTTCTAAACATTGCCGAAGAACTTGGAGACCAATGCCAACCGCCAAAAGGTGCACTCTTAGTACTTAAAATTTTAAAATCAAGATTTTCAACATCAGTTTTTAAAAGTTTATCCAATTCTTTAATTTCCATTGCCGGATTTGTTTGCGGAGAAGATGGAGAATGCAAAGTATGAATATTATCGTTCTCATCAATTTCAATTATTTGACAAGAAGTAAAAGCTACATTTGTTGCCATGTGTATTTTTATATGCGCTGCAGCATAATCTTTTGTAAGAACATCATCAGAATCAACAAAAGATACAAACTGCCCTTGTGCAAATTTCAAACCCGTTTGAAACGCGGCGAGTTGTCCGGAATTCTTTTCATGTTTTATTAGTTGTATTTTTAGTTGCGGATTTTCATCAACAAAACTTTCTATCACATTAACCGAATTATCACTCGAACAATCATCCACAACAATAATTTCAAAGTTTTGATAAGTCTGATTTTTTATACTTGTCAAAGTCTTTAGAATATATTTTTCGTAATTATAAGATGTTACAACAAAACTTATAAAAGGAAGATTAAGCATTGATATCTCCGCCATTTTCAGCCAAAAGATTTGACATTTTTTTATTATGAACAATTGAACTTATAAACGCTGCGGCAATAAAACCAAACCCGATTAAACCGGTAACAACTTCCGGAACTTCTTTAACGGTTGAAACCAACATTAATGTTGCCAAAGCTCCGATTGCCCAATGCGCACCGTGTTCAAGATACAAAAATTGTTTAAGAGTCTTCTTTTCAACAAGCATTATCGTTAAAGAACGCACAAACATAGCGCCCACAGCCAAACCAATAGTAATAATTATAATATCTTTACTCAAAGCAAACGCCCCTAAAACACCGTCTAAAGAAAATGATGCATCAATGAGTTCAAGATAAATAAAACTTATCAACCCTGTACATTTAGCGGCTTCACCACATTGCGCAAGGCGCTTTTCTTCGTGTTTTTCTAAAAAATGAGTAAAACCGTCAATCATCAAATACGTAATAATACCACTAATTCCGGCAACTAATACCGGCAATTTATTTTCCGGAGTTGAAAAACTTTGGGTAGCCAATAGCATAAACAAAGCTATTACAACTTCAATACCTTTAATATGATCTAAGGTTGAAAGATGTTTTTCAATTGGTTTAATCCAATGAACATCTTTTTCGTGATTAAAAAAGTAATTAAGGAATAACATAACAAGAAACATACCGCCAAACGACACAATTGGTGCGTGCGTCAAATGGAGATAATGTGCATATTTATCGACATCAGTAACCGCAATCCTTGCAACTTCCATCATTCCTAATTTTGCAAAAATAGCCACTACTAATACCGGAAACAAAAATCTCATACCAAATACAGCAATCAATATCCCCCAAGTCAAAAATCTATGCTGCCATTTAGGTTCCATTTTCTCGAGTTTCATCGCATTTACAACTGCGTTATCAAAAGAAAGACTGACTTCCAATATACCTAGAATAAATACGATAAACACACACGCCCAACCACTACCCGGATGTACGTGGTTCCCCCACAAAAACGCACTTATAACACCGAGTGCCGTCACCATATATGAACCTAAAAAGTATTTCAACATAATTTTCTCCTTATAATCTTCTTTTTAAATTTTACATTAAAAGGTGTATAAAGCAATCATGTGAACAGTTGAAAATTCAAATCCGAACACAAATTCCTATATAATAAGGTTGATTTAGCAAAAGTTTTGCCAAACTTTGCCGTTAATAAAAATTGAAGAGAGGTAATATATTATGGCAAGAATTATTGAAGGACAAAGAAGATTAATCAAAATGAGCGCAAACGATGTTATGGCAGTAGTTAGGCAATATCAATTTATAGTCAAAAACTCAATCAACTATCAGCACACTCGCGAATTGCTTGAAAACGCCGATTTTTATTTGCCTGAAGACATAAGTGCATAAATTTACAATTCCTTGAACTTATTCTATGTTTATTGTAATCTCAGAATAAAGATTAATTACACTGAAATATAGAAAAGGGAATATAAATGTTAAGAACTGGGATTGTAGGCTTACCAAACGTTGGCAAATCAACATTATTTAATGCGCTAACAAGCGCAAAAAACGCACAAAGTGCGAACTATCCGTTTTGCACAATAGAACCGAATGTTGGTGTTGTAAACGTACCTGATGAAAGACTGGAAATTTTACAAAAGCTATGTAAATGTTCCGATATTATCCCCACTGCAATAGAATTTGTTGACATTGCAGGACTTGTAAAAGGAGCCAGCAAAGGTGAAGGGCTTGGCAACCAATTTTTACATAACATCAGAGAAGTTGATGCAATTATCCAAGTTGTGCGCTGTTTCGACGATCCGAATACAATCCACGTATCTGGCAAAGTTGACCCACTTGATGATATAGAAATCATCAATACTGAATTAGCACTTGCAGATATGGCTTCAGTTGAAAAACAAATGGCGAAAGTTTCAAAAGTTGCAAAATCAGGCGACAAAGACGCCGTACTTACAATGTCTGTATTACAAAAAATGCAAGAATTGTTAGGAGAAGCAACTTTCATAAATATTAATGAACACTTTAACGAAGACGAAATTGCCGTTGCTAAAGGGTTAAATTTAATGTCTACGAAACCGGTTATTTATGCGGCAAATGTATCTGAATTCGACTTAAAGGATGGCAACGATTATACCAACCGAGTAAAAGAGTATGCAAACTCACACGGCGCAGAAATGGTTATTATTTCAGCACGAATAGAAGAAGAACTTGCCGAGCTTTCACCAGAAGAAGCTAGCGAATACCTCAAAGATTTGGGAGTTGAAGATAGCGGCATCAACCGTATGATAAAATCTGTTTATCACTTGTTAAACTTGAGAACATTTATCACTGCAGGCGAAAAAGAAGTTCACGCTTGGACAATTCCGGCCGGTGCAAAAGCGCCCCAAGCCGCAAGAGTAATCCATACTGATTTTGAAAAAGGTTTTATTAGAGCAGAAATAACACCTTATGAAGAATTTGTTAAAAACGGTTCTTACGCTGCGTGTAAAGAAAAAGGTGTAACCCGCTTGGAAGGCAAAGATTACGTTGTGCAAGACGGCGATTTAGTACATTTCCGTTTTGCAGTATAATAATTCACAAAACATAATATTTTTTGTTTAAGATTTGGGTTCGTGGTATCATCATATTATGGAAAAAATCATCGAGTACTGGAAAAATTTAAGTAGGAAGAAAAAAGCTTATATTTCAGCCTTTGCAACAATCGTTGGAATACTGCTTTGGGCTTTTATTTCAGCCGGAGTTATTACTCATAATTTCCAACGCAGCCAAGTCAAAGGAGAACAAGACCGACAAGAAGCACAAGTTACCGGGATTATTCTTACTGAAACTAAAGACGAGCATAAATACTGGGAAATTTATGGCGAAACCGGTGTATATGACAGCAAAACCGGAGTGGCAATGTTGGACAATGTTATAGGGAACTTTTTTGATGAAAACAATGAAGTTTCTATGAGTTTTGAATCTTCCAAAGGTACATATAGCGGTGATCACAGCAAAATCATTTTATATGACAATACTTTTATCGTAATAAAAGACGGTACAACGTTGAATGCTAACCGTCTTGTTTGGTCTGGTTCAGAAAACCCTATTGTAGCCAGCGGAAATGTAAAAATTACAAGAGATAAAAGACTTGTCTCTACAGCAGACAAAGTTACAATTAGCCCGGATTTTAACGATTTTAAAATCGAAGGCCATACTACATCTACTATTTATGACACTAAGGAGCAAGAATGAAAAAGATACTAATTGCACTTTTTATAACACTTATAACCGCAGGAGGTATAGTTAAAGCCTCTGATTTGGTTATTGAATCAAAAACTCAAAGCTATTCTGAAGCCGAAAACAAAATCAAATTTGACGGAGATGTTAATGTTGAAGTTGATGATTTAAAAGTTGTCGGCGAATCCGCAGATGTCAGTATGAACGAAAAACAAGAACTCGACACTGCAACTTTTTACGACAAACCTTATGCCTATGAAGTAAAGAAAAACAAAAAACGTGAAGTTAAAGCAAACATATTAAAATTATCTTTAATAACCAAAGTTGTACGCGCAGAAGGTGATACTCAATCAACTGTTTTTGATGGCAAAGTGCCTGTTGTTGTAATTAACGCAGACGTCCAAGAATACGACACCAAAACCGGAATTATGACAGCCAATGGTGCCGTAGTTATTCATTACAAAGAATTAGAAACTTTTTCTGATAAAGCAAAAATCATTACCGATAAAAACGGAGACCTAAAAGATATTGAACTTGTTGGCAATGCAAGAATAAAAGACAAAACAAATGAATCTTTTGCGGACCGATTTGTATACAACGGCGTAACCGAAGTTTTAAATGCTTACGGTAATACCACATCAACAACGGTAAATGATGACGGTACAAAACTAACGCTAAAAGCCAATATGCAAGAATACAACCAAGCAAAAGGAACCTTCAATGCAACCGGTAATGTTCAAGTTTGGTATCAAGATTATTATGCAGTAGGACCAAAAATCTCAATGTTTCCGGACAAGAAAACCGGTAAACCAAACGAAATTTTCTTTACGGGCCGTTCAAGTATTACTCAAGGCGTGCGAACAATTTATGCCGACAAAATCAAGATGATTGTAAACCCAAAAGACTTTCATGCCGAAGGCAACACTCGTACAGTCATTAAAAACATCGGTTCCGGCAGTGACGAAAATTCTGGTATGGGTTTGGGATTATAAAGGAAATAACAAATGAATAATAAAATAGAAAAAGCTCTTGAATATTACAAAAATAAAGATTGGAATCAAGCTATAGACGCATTTTCATCCGTACTCGAAACCGAAGGAGATAAGGCTGAAATTTATAATAATATCGCACTTTGTTACGCAAATTTAGGCGATGATGTTAAGGCTGAAAAAAATTATTTGAAAGCAGAACAATTAGATTCTTCTCTACCGCATATTTATATAAACTTGTCAGATATTTATTATAAAACCAAACGTTTCGGCGAAGGTATTGAGATGCTTACACGAGGAATTTATGCGTTGCCCGAAAATATGGTATTAAGACATTATTTAGCTCGTTTTTATATGGAAGATGCAAAACTCGACTTGGCAATCGATGAATTGGACAAAGTACTTGACG
The DNA here is from genome assembly GCA_045538535.1 of Candidatus Gastranaerophilaceae bacterium. Lineage (GTDB taxonomy): Bacteria > Cyanobacteriota > Vampirovibrionia > Gastranaerophilales > Gastranaerophilaceae > RUG14219. Next base: position 9,108 of record JAZSRN010000095.1, read on the forward strand.
CACAACCCGAAAACTACGATGCCTATTATGATTTAGGCAGAGTGTATTTTGAATTGGGAGTTTACGATTCCGCAATCGAAGCATTTGAAAATGTTCTTGAACTTAAAAATGATAACGAATGGGTTTATTACTACCTTGGACAAGCTTATGAAGCTAATGATGAGATTGATAAAGCGATTTCAAATTATATAAAAGCAACTGCTATAAACTTCAATTTTCCTCCGGCATTCAAAAAACTTGGTATTCTTTTTATGGCTCGCGGAGAATTCGAGGATGCAATTGAATATTTTGAAGACTATCTCAAAAAAGACATTCCGGACGAAGAAACCAAAAACATTAACGGTATTATTGCAAGATTAAAAACAAAATCTGCGCAAAACAATTAATGAGGCTTAAAGTGCACGACAAATATTGGATAGGATTTTCTGCAATAGAACAATTAGACAGCCGTTTTATACAAAGGCTGTACAATTACTTCGGAAATATTGAAATTGCTTTTAACGCATCACTTAAGGAGTTATCACAAATAGAAGGTTTAAGCGTTAAAAAGGCCGAGACTTTTTTAAAAGAACGTGACAAAATTGATTTAGATAAAACTTTTTCAACCGTTCAAAATCGCGGGATAAAATATCTAACATTTGACGATAATAATTATCCGCAAATGCTTAAACAAATAGAAAATCCACCAATTGTATTGTATTACAAAGGGGATTTATCCGTTTGCAATTTTGAAAAAACTTTAGCGGTTGTCGGTTCAAGAAAGGCTTCATTCGCCGCAAAAGATAGCCTAAAATACTTAATCTCCGGCCTCAAAAATACCGATATCTGTATTGTGTCAGGATTAGCTTCCGGAATTGACAGCGTTGCACATCTTTCTGCATTAGAAAACGGACTAAAAACAATCGGAGTTATCGCAAGCGGATTTGACTACACATATCCAGCAAGCAACAAAGCTTTGTATGATAATATTCAAGACGGTAACGGGGTAATATTTAGCGAATATTTCCCGACATTTGAACCCTTAAAATTCAGATTTCCGCAACGTAATCGTATCGTTACGGGATTATCATACGGAACCTTAGTTGCAGAAGCTTCACTGAAAAGCGGAGCCTTAATCAGCGCGAATTTAACATTAGAACAAGGCCGAGAATTAATGTGCATTCCGGGTGTCATTACAAATCCAAACACAGAAGGAATATATAAACTTTTAAAACAAGGTGCAAGCCTTATAACATCAACTGATGATATCTTGGAAGCATTAGGCTGGGAAATTAAAAAAGAAGAATCCGTACAGTTGAGCTTTAACGATTTGTCTGAAGAGGAGAGTTCAATATTATCGTTTGTAGAAATTGAAGAAAAAGGATTTGATGAAATCCAAAACAATACAAACATAAATACCGATGAACTTCTTACGTACTTGACAATAATGGAGCTTAAGGGGATAATAGAAAAGGTTAACGGTGACAGATACCGTAAAACAAGGGGATAGTTTAGACCGTTTAAAAAGGTAGATATGACAGCAACAAAAGAAAAAAAAGAAAAATCGTTGGTAATAGTTGAGTCTCCCGCAAAATCTAAAACTATAAAAAAGATTTTAGGAGACGGATTTCAAATTGAAGCGAGTTTTGGACACGTACGGAATTTGCCGGCTAAAGACTCGGCAACCGACAATTTAGGCTTTGATGTAAATAACAATTTTGCTCCAAAATTCGAAATCATTCCGGGGAAACAAGCTGTTGTCAAAAAACTAAACGAAATGGCCAAAAAAGTTGACCGCGTATACTTGGCATCCGACCCCGACCGCGAAGGAGAAGCCATTGCTTGGCATGTACGTGAAATATTGAAAGTCCCTGATGAAAAAATTTATAGAATAGTTTTTAACGAAATTACCCCAAAAGCAGTAAAACATTCCGTCGAAAACCCTAGAGCCATAGACATGGATATGGTTAAGGCCCAACAAACAAGACAAATTCTGGATAAATTAGTAGGTTTCAAACTCAGTCCGGTATTATGGAAACAAATCGGTAACCGCAATCTTTCAGCCGGAAGGGTTCAATCAGTTGCACTGAGAATGATTTGCGAAAGAGAAGAAGAAATCGAGGCATTTATTCCGCAAGAATATTGGTCAATTCATACATTATTAGATAAAGACGGAAAACAATTTGAAGCCGAACTTTCAAAATACAAAGGCAAAGCTATCGAAAAAACAATCAAAAACAATGAAGAAGCGCAAAAAATTGTCGAATATTTAACAAACCCTGAAACACAATTTGAAATATCAAAAGTTACTAAAAAAACAACAAAGCGCAACCCTACCGCACCATTTATAACTTCAACGATGCAACGTGCCGCAAGTTCAAAACTTGGTTTCGGAGTTTCAAAAACAATGCAAGTTGCACAAAAACTTTATGAAGGTATTGAGATTGACGGTACTCCGGTCGGTTTAATCACATATATGAGAACCGACAGTGTCCGTATTTCAGATGATGCGCAAAACATGGCACACGATTTTATTTTACAAAATTACGGGGAACAATATTACCCAAAAACCCCGAATAATTATGTAAAAGGCAAACAAAACGTACAAGACGCGCACGAAGCAATAAGGCCTTCTTATCCGGAAAGGACACCGGAAAGCATAAAAAAATATCTGGATAATGACCAGTACAAATTATATAAACTTATCTGGGAAAAATTTATGTCATCACAAATGGCACCAGCCGAAATCGCAAACAAATCGATTGAAATAGAAGCTGGTGACTACACACTCAAAGCCGGCACCAGTAAAGTTATGTTTGATGGTTTCTTAAAACTTTATCGAGATGAAGAAACCGAGGAAAAAGATTCTGATGCAAAAATTCCGGATTTAGAAAAAGGCGATAAAGTGTTATGCCGTAAAGTCGAACCGAAACAACACTTTACACAGCCCCCACCTCGATATAATGAAGCTTCATTAGTCAAAGCATTGGAAGAATACGGTATAGGTCGTCCGTCCACTTATGCAACTATCATTACGGTTATTCAAACACGTAAATATGTTGAGAAAAAAGACAAAGCCCTACATCCAACACTTCTTGGACGCACAGTATCAAAACAACTTTGCGAGCAATTTTCAGACATTATGGATTACAAATTTACCGCCGGAATGGAAGATAAACTCGACAAAATTGCCGACAAAAAAGCAGAATGGATAAAAGTATTAAATGATTTTTACGGCCCATTTATGCAAGAAGTAAATGCCGTTATGAAAACCGCCCAAAGAGTTTCAATTCAATCAAAAGTTAACTGTCCGAACTGTGGAAAACCAATGGTACTAAGAACAAGTAAATTCGGTTCTCAATTTTTAGGATGCTCAGGTTATCCGGATTGTAAAACATTAATGTCTTTAGACGTATTATCAGAAACTTTTGAAAGCGAAGCACATCAACCTGAACAAAACCAAGAACTTTGCGAAGAAAAATGTGAAAAATGCAATGCGCCAATGATATTTAAAACTGGCCCATACGGGAAATATATAGAATGCACAAACGAAAACTGTAAACATCGCAAACCCTACCGACGTTCAACCGGCGTTAAATGTCCAAAATGTGGGGGCGATATAGTAGAGCGAAAATCCAAACGTGGAACAGTATTTTTCGGTTGTAATAAATACCCGGATTGCGATTTTACACTATGGAACGAACCAACCGGAGAAGAATGTCCGGATTGCGGAGCTCTACTAGTAAAAAAACAACTTAAAAACGGTACAGTTATAGAATGCTCAAACCGCGGTTGCATGTACAAAAAAAACATTGAAAACTCAGAAAATACAAACGAAGAGGGTTAATCAAATGCGCAAATTCGGATTAATCGGATATCCTTTAGGACACTCACTTTCAAAGGTAATACACAAAGCGGGTTTTGAAAGCATTGGGGTTGATGCAAGCTATGAACTTCTAGAAACCACACCGGATTCACTGGTTGATAGGGTTAAATGGTTAAAAATGAACGACTACGAAGGAATTAATGTAACCATACCATTAAAATTACCGATTACACTTTTTGTAAACGAAGTTGATCCATACGCAGACATAGCAAGAGCAATAAACACAGTTTTAATAATGCCTGACAAAACAATGAAAGCATACAACACAGACGTTTTAGGTTTTCGCAGAGCAATACCGGCAGATGTAAATTTAAGAGGAATAAAAGTTGGAATACTAGGAACCGGAGGCGCAGCGCACGCAGCAGTTGTTGCACTCGCAGAAAGCGGAGTTTCCGAAATTTCAATGTTTACAAGGAATATTCCAAATTCGATTGAGTTGATGAAATACTTTAGACGTAAATTCCCCGAAATCATATTCGAAGTTTATCAAATTGAAAGTATAAGAGATTTATCGCGCTTTGATATGATTGTAAATGCTACTCCTATCGGCATGTTAGGTCGTTCCGCGGATTTGATGCCATTAGAACCGGAAGCGATGCGCACAATACAAAAAGACGCCATTGTTTACGATATTATATACAATCCAATGAAAACATTATTACTAAAAGAAGCTGAAAACTTGGGATTACGTACGATTAATGGACTTGATATGTTGATTTACCAAGCAATTTGCGCACAAGAAATATGGTTTAACCGTACACCGGATTTCAATACAATGAAAATCGCCGCACTGCAAAACTTGCGCTAAGATAAGATTGCGCACATACCGCGCAATCCTTTTACAACGATGTTGCTAAACTCTCCCCTTGCCCCAAAGGTGCGAGGATAGAAATTCTGTTTGAGCTTTACGAAAACTTGAATTTCTTAATGAAGGGAGAAAGTGTTTAATCAAATGATTATTCCTCCCCAGACGGACTCTGCCGAGCGGATTTGCGGACGGACGGAGCTGGATAGCGAGGGAATTGAGCTTGCTGTGGCAAAGCCATAAATGCGAAACTTCCCGAGCGCGGAGCAAATCCAAGACAGAAAAACGATTGAGTATCGTTTTTCGAGAGGTGGTTAGGTGGGGTACGGTCAAAATTAATTTGTCATTCTGAACTTGTTTCAGAATCTTTTTACGACGACATCGGTGAGTACAGATCGCGGCACAAAGGCCGCGATGACAAAGGTTTGTTCCTCTCCTAACGAGATAGTTAGGTGGGGTGCAATCAATGTGGATGTTTAGTAACTACTAAACATCCACGCTTGTTATTTATTCATATCAAATAACCGAGCTAATCACCCAAACACACAGCTTCGTTGGTGAGGTCGCGGTCGTCGGTGTACCAACCCGTGTCCGTGGGATAGAAGTACCTACTGTACGCGAAGGTACTCGAGTCCTCCTCACCAGACCACAAATAGAAGCTAGGTTCTGGGAAGCCGAGAGCGTTGTAGGTGAGATCGCTTACATTATCTTTTGCGCCTACTGTTGGATTACCTTCGTATAATAACGAGGCTAGTTGCCCTAATTGGGCCATGGTTGGCATTTTATCTGTACCGCCGCATTGTTTTACTGCACCTGCCCAATAGTCTTTGTCGTATTCACAAGCTTGTATGCCATATCCGTCTGCTTTTAACTGTTCACATTCTGCTTTTGTTACCGGTGTTGGTATAAATACTGCGCCAAAACATTTCCCATCTATCTCTATTGCGCATGCACTGCCGAGGCCTATTGCGTTAAACAATATTACATCCGCACTTTCTACTCCGTCATCGCTTATTTTGCTTAGTTTGTTTGGCATTTTGCTTCCGTTCCAATCAAATATCGCTGCTACACAACCGGATGTGGATGATTGATTGTTTGACCAAGTTATTGGAACTTCATCAATATCACATTTTGCGTTATAAGATAAAATCATTGCTGTACCGTCAGCAGTTACGATACCCACTGTGTCACCGTATTCGTGGGTGTCGTCGTTTGTCATTTTTAGTTGTTTACCGGTTGTGGTTTTAGAGATTTCCCATTCCTTGTCATCATCTAACATTACAGTTTCGGTCGGCCAACATTCGGTTAGATGTTGGTTATCACAGACTTTTGCGATTTTTAAATGTTTTTGTAGTTCGTTTACAAAATCCATTGTTGTTGCATAACCGCCTAAGGTTGACAAAGATTTCATCTTATCTGTTGCTTTGCCGAATTTTTGAGTAATGTTTTGGATACGAGCGGTTTTTACTCGTTCTTGAATATTCGCAATCAACGCCGGCATAGTAATCGCCGCTACAACTCCAACGATTGCTAGGGTGATTAGGACTTCTGCTAAAGTAAATGCTTTCAATTTTTTCTTCATAGTGTTTTTACCTTTCTTCTTTTATTTGTTTGTACTACTACTATTCTTTATTTGTCATCGCGGATTTATTCCGCGATCTCTTTTCGACGATGTCGGTGAATACAGATCGCGCAACATGTGCGCGATGACAGAGGGACTGTACCCACTCTATCTCCCCCCTATGGGGGGAGCTTGAGGGGGGCAAATACCACCATCTTCTTTCGGACTTCCACGACCAGAATTTCCGCATGACAAAGTACCTAATTGCATAGCAATTAGGTTTTTAAAAACGTTGATATTACTGGGTTTTAGACACCCAATAGGGCGCAAACCCGCTCTACGCTTGGATTGCC
>JAZSRN010000096.1:0-10353 GCA_045538535.1 Candidatus Gastranaerophilaceae bacterium
GGTTTAAAATTGTTTAAAACCCTTGCTATGACTGCATTTGCGCCTACGGGGGGGGGGGCAATCCAAGCGTAGAGCGGGGTTACGCCCTATTGAGTGCCTAAAGCTCAGTAATATCAACGTTTTTAAAAGCCTAATTGTTATGCAATTAGGTGCTTTGTCATGCGGAAAATTCCCTCGCGGAAGTCCGGAAGAAGATGGTGGGATTTGCCCCCCTCAAGCTCCCCCCATAGGGGGGAGATTCAGTGTAAGTAATAATGAACAAACAAAGAAAGGTAAAAAAACTATGAACAAAAAATTTGGTTTCACTCTAGCAGAGGTCCTAATCACCCTCGCAATCGTCGGAGTCGTAGCAGCGTTAACGATACCAACTTTGATTGAAAAGCACCAAAAAAAGGTTGTTGAGGCAAGATTAAAAAAGTTTTATTCTGTAATGCATCAAGCAATAAAAAAAGAGGAGAGTATTTCTGGGGAGATGAAATATTGGTTGCCGGAATGTGCTGATGGAATGTGTTATCAAGAGTGGTTTGAGGAACATATAAAACCACATCTTAGTTTATTAGAATTTAAAGGCAATGGTAATAAAATATCTGCTAAATTTAGTGATGGTTCAGGATTTGATAGTTATATGATGACTAGTATTGGTGCGTTGCCAGTATTTTTTTGCATAAACTCATCAAAATGTGATACGATACATATGGATGGTAGAAATTCATTTTTGTTTTATTATGACTCTCAAAAAAAATTTGAAACTGGTTGTGAACAATATAGTACTGGTAAAGTATTGGAGTACTGTAAGTATGGAAATTTTGATAATAAAGAAGTATCAGAAGGAAGTAGGCGACATTGTTGCTCTACATTAATTTATCGTAATGGATGGCAAATTGACGAGAACTATCCTTGGAAAGCAACAAGGTTGCCTTGATTTCTGCAATAGTGTTATGTAATTTTGTTTAAATTATATCTTAGTATAAAATTTAATATGGCCGTTTCGAGAGTTTAACTTAACGACGGCCATAAAATTTTTTATATTTTAGTTTTTTGATGTAACTAACATTTCGTGCGCTTCTTCTACGATTTTTTTGACGTCGTATGGAATGTCTGATTTTTCTGTAGAAATCCAAATTAAATATTCAATATTTCCGGCGGGACCTTTGATTGAAGAGTATGTTAAACCTTTAATTGAATACCCGAGGTTTTTTGCAAAATCTGCAACTTTTAAAATGACTTCTTCGTGAACTTTTTTATCTTTAACGACCCCACCTTTTTCAATTTTTTCTTTTCCGGCTTCAAATTGCGGTTTTATAAGACATATCATTTCGTGGAAATTAGGTGCAAGCAGTTGTTTTAAATTGCCCAGCACCTTTGTTAACGAAATAAAAGATAAATCGCTAACCAAAAGGTTTGCAATAGGTTCATTTTCGTCATATATGGCGTTGAAATCGCAGATTTTTAAGTTTGTTTTTTCAACGGTTTTTACTTTTTCTGATGAGCGGATTTTCCAATCTAATTGCCCATATCCGACATCAACGGCATAGACAAATTTTGCGCCGTTTTGCAAAAGACAATCTGTAAAACCGCCGGTCGATGCGCCTGCATCAAAGCAAATTCTATCGGTAACCGAAAAATTAAAAGCGTCAAGTGCTTTTTTTAGTTTAAATCCACCTCTTGAAACATAAGGCATTGATTTTACGACAATATCGTGTTCTTCTTCGGTTTTTATTTGAAAGCCGGCCTTAGTTATATAGATATCATTAACTTTTACGTGTCCTGCTAAAATCGCTGCGGCAGCTTTACTTTTTGTTTCAAAATAACCTAAATCGGTCAAGTATTTGTCTAAACGTTCTTTTGCCATAATCAGATTTTTAAAATCCTTTCTGCGTTTTTACTCGTAATATCTTGGATTTCTTCAAATGTGCAACCTTTGATATTGGCTATCTCTTGCGCAACGTATTTGACATAAGCAGGTTGATTTGTTTTGCCGCGGAAAGGTACCGGTGTAAGATATGGTGCATCGGTTTCTAACAAAAGTTTTTCCATTGGCGTTATTTTGGCAACTTCTTTCATTTTAATCGCATTTTTGAATGTAACTACACCGCCGAGAGCGATGTACATACCTTCTTTCAAGCAGTCTTGTGCAAATTCAATGCTGCCCGAAAAACAATGCATTATAACCTCAGAACCTTTATTATGTTCTTTGATGATATCAAGGGTGTCTTTGTGGGCTTCTCTGTCGTGGACATTTATGGGCAAATTTAACTTGTTTGCAAGTTTGATTTGTTTGATAAAAACTTTTTGTTGTAAGTCGTTAAAACTTTTATCCCAGTAGTAATCTAAACCTATCTCGCCAATTCCTACTATTTTAGGAGATTTTGAATATTCAATGATTTTTGCTTCAAGTTCATCGTTCCAATCTTTTGCTTCGGAAGGATGAACTCCCAGATAGCCAAAAAATTCGTCGTATTGTTGACAAAGTTCGTAAACCTCATCGACATCTTTGCCGTATGCCGCAGGAATAATTATTTTTTTTACATTATTTGCGCGTGCATTTTGAAGAATTGTGTCAATTGAAAATTCTTCAATCATATTTATATGTGAATGCGTATCAATTAAATAGTTTTTCATAACAATAAAACTAAACTTTTTGGAAAACCATTACATATTCGTGCTTAAAGATATAAAATCCACCAGCCAAGGCTCTATATCTCCACAAATTAGCGGTTTTACCTTTGGCTTTTTCGTTACCTTGAATATCTTTAACGATGATGGCTTTTAATCTAAAACCAAGTTTCATCATCCTTGCCATACATTCAAACCCGAGCGGTTGAACTTCGGAATTTTTATAGCTATCGCCGATAATTAACGCTGCAAATCTACCTTTTTCAAGCAAATCATAACCATTTTGTGCTACTTTTTCAAACAAGTCATAGAATTGTTCGGTTGATTCACAATTGGATAAATCTTCTTTCTTATCTGAAAATTTAATGATATCGTCATAAGGTGGGTGTAAAATTAGCAATTGTGCTTGTTCTTCGCCCATAATTTCTAATGCGGCTTGAACTTTTTCTTTAGCATTTTGAGATGCCGAGTCCGCACAAACAATTCGCACATCTGTTACGAGTTGTTTTGGTGTGAATTTTTCGGAAACTTTTTCGGCAAGCTCATCTTTTAATTCCACACCGATGCAACGGCGATTCATGTTAATTGCTTCTATGCCTGAAGTTCCGGAACCGAAAAACAAATCTAACACAACATCGTTTTTCTTTGTAAATCTTTCGTATAGTTGTTGCGCTAATTGGGGAATATAATTGCCATGGTACTCGTTTGAGTGTCCGTTTTCTCTTAAACGTTGCGGGAATTCCCATAACGTATCCGTTTTGACGTGGTCATAATCTTTCCAAGCATTCAAATTTATATCGCTGTATTTTGTGGTTTTTACGGGTTTTACAACTTGCAAATCCGCTTTTTTAGCCGGTTTGAGTTGAGTATTTGTTTTAAGTCTTGCCAAAATGTCTCTCCCTATAAAATTAAAATCCTCTCCAAGTTAAGTTTATTCTATAGAAATGTATCAAATTTGTAATCAAACATTTAGATGAATTTGTGTTTGTTGTAGATTGAAATTGAATAGGGTAAACTATTCAGATTAGCGGAGGATAAATGTTCTTTGAACATCTGACAATGAGCAACATATATATGATTATAGGATTTTTCCTTTCTATGTATGCTTGCATATCAAATGATATCATTCAAACATTAGGGACATTTTTTACGGCAAACAAAAAAGTTCCGTTCTATTGGTTATGGTTGTTTACTGGTTCTATTTTGGTTATAACTATTACTTTAGGATGGTATTTTAATAACGGAGATATGTCTTTTGGTCGTTTGGAGCGAATTCCGATGGCCGAAACTCTCAATTTGACTCATATTTTGCCTCCGATTTGTGTGCTAGTGCTTACAAAATTGGGGATTCCGGTTGCAACTGCTTTTTTAATTCTCAGTGTGTTTACAATGAGTGATATAAGTGTAATCGGAATGATGATTACCAAATCAATTATTGGATATTCGTTGGCGTTTGTTTGTGCAGTCATTATTTATAATATCATTGCGCGTCCGATTGAAAGATATTTTTATTACACACAGAAAAAATCCGGGAATGACCATATATCTATATGGTGGAAAGTTGCCAAATGGGCTTCCACAGCTTTTATTTGGTCGCAGTGGGTAATGCAAGATGCTGCGAATTTGTTTGTATTCTTGCCTAGAAAAGCCTCGGTCGGTGAATTGATTTTTGTAGTTACATCTTTAGTATTGTTTATGGGGTATGTAACTTATACCAGAGGGGGTAAAATTCAAGGTATTGTCAAAATGAAAACAAATGTTCAAGACCCTCGTTCTGCAACGCTTATTGATATAATTTATGCATCGTTGTTGTTATATTTTATAAAATTAAACAATATTCCGATGTCGACAACGTGGGTATTTATGGGCTTGTTAGCGGGTCGTGAGGTTGCGCTATATCATAGATTAAGATTTGAATCTCCTAAAAAAATGTATAAACATATTTTTAAAGATTTGACAAAAATTATAGTTGGACTTGTTGTATCGTTGGTGTTTGTTATTCTTATTACTCAGTACCAACATGTTATCCAATTTTTCGTATCACACTTTATGTGAATAAAGGGCAAGAGCTTTGGCTAGAATTAAACAATTATCAAAACATCTTATAAACCAGATTGCGGCGGGTGAAGTAATTGAGCGTCCGAGTTCAGTTGTAAAAGAGTTGGTTGAAAACGCTGTAGACGCAGGCGCTACAAAAATAAGTGTTGAGGTTTCAAACGAATGTCGTGATATCAGAGTTGCGGATAACGGTTCGGGTATTCATCCCGATGACATTATGTTAGCTTTTTCAAAGCATGCAACAAGCAAAATTGAAACCGACGAGGATTTATATGCAATTGATACTCTTGGATTTAGAGGTGAAGCCCTTTCCAGCATAATTTCGATAGCAAAGCTTACTTGTACTACTCGCACTAAAGATTATGATACAGGAAGTAAAGTAAAGTGTGAAAATTCGGAAGTAAAACAAGTTGAGACCGGTTGTGCTGTCGGAACGATTATGGAAGTTAAAGATTTGTTTTATAATATTCCGGCTAGATTGAAGTTTTTAAGAAATTCAAATACCGAATTTTCGTATATCCAAGAGCTTGTTCAATCAATTGCTATATCGCATCCGAATGTCGCCTTTGAGCTTAAGAAAAACGGCAAAACAGCTTTGACAACGACCGGTTCGGGCGATTTGCTCAGAACAATTGGGGAGTTGTATTCAAATGCAGTTACTGCAAATTTGAAAGAGGTTTTAAAAACTGACGAACTTTCAAATCTGAAAATTTCGGGTTATGTAAGTACGCCGGATTTCACGCGTTCAAGTAAAAAAGATTTTTATATGTTTATAAATTCAAGAACCGTAAAATGCCCGATATTTCAAAAAGCAATTGATATGGCGTACAAAAACCTTATTGCTTCCGGCAAGTATCCTTTTGTTGTGTTGAATTTGGAAATGCATCCGAATGATATTGATGTAAATGTGCATCCTACAAAAAAAGAAGTTCGTTATAAAAATACAAACCAAATTTTTAATTTTATTATTGCGGGGATTAAAGCGGGATTGAGTAATTTTGTGGAAGAAGTGCGTCCGGATTTTGCAGAAGAAGAACAAGTTGAAGCGCCCGTTTTTGCAAAGAGTTTTAGCGATGAACCTCGCAAGATTGTGGAATTTTCACCGTTTAGCAATAAAGATGAATTTTTTATTGATAGAACGGATGATTCTATGTATGTTTCGGATGGTGTTGTTGAAAAAATGGAAGAAAGTTTGCCAACCGCAGTTGCGCAAAAACAATTGATAGATTACAAACCTAAAGAATCGCAAGCTATAGAAGAAAATATTATTGGGCAATATAAAAATACTTATATCTTGATTGAAAAGGATGACGGTTTGGAAATTGTTGATCAACATATTGCGGAAGAACGTTATATTTATGAAAAACTTTTAAATTCAAAAGAGATAACTTCACAATTGTTATTTATATCTGATGTTCTAGATGTTTCGGCAAGCGAAGCAGAAATTATAAAAGAAAATATTGCAAAATTTGAACGATTTGGATACGAAATAGATTTTATTTCTGATAAAGAATTGATTTTTCGGAAACTTCCCCAAGTTTTGGCAAAAGTTAACCCGAAAGAAATTCTCGCAGATATTTTAGAGAATATTGAGGGTGATTTAGATAATTTGGAAGATAAGATTTTGCGTACAACTGCTTGCAAAGCTTCGGTTAAAGCCGGACAAAAACTTTCGATATGGCAAATGCAAGAAATTATTAAGAAATGGCGCACGACCGAAATGCCTTATACTTGCCCGCATGGAAGACCCATAACTAAAATGTTGAAACATAAAGAGATAGCAAATTTTTTCCAGCGACAAGGGTAATTTTGCGATAGCACTTCTATCTTACTATTTTGTGCAATTGTGCAATAAAAAAGGGACAAAATGTCCCTTGTAAAATATCTCTCTTTCAACTTCTTATTGTTGCGAATAGGTCTTGCTTATTGTAGAGGACCTCTCCACAAAGAATCATTGAATTTGTTTTGGTTTTGATTTACATCAACCGACAATGTAACATTGCTTGGTGTGAAAACAAATACCAAATCACCAACTTTTTGAGGTTTGCCGTTTAGTGCGTGTGCAGCACCGCAAACAAAATCAATTGTACGTTGTGATTGTTCTTTATCTAACAAATGAAGGTTCAAAACTATTGTTTTTCTGTCTTTAAGATTTTGAACGATTTGTGCTGCATCATCAAATGAACGAGGTTCCATAACTTTTACTTCGTATCCTCTGAAATTTGGATGATTAACAACTTTTAAATCGTTTGATTTATCCATTGTTGGTTGTTGATAATAAGATGGCGCAAGTGCCAAATTATCTTCAATTTGATAATCTTCTTGAATATCGTCAACGATATCTTCAAAATTGTCTCTTGGGTCAAATCCTCTTACCAAGAAATCTACTACTGATTTGATTTTGTCTGTTACTACTGCCACCGATTTAGCCTCCGTATATTTTATTTCCTATTTAAACAATTTTCTACCTATTCTGAGAAATGTTGAACCCACTTGAGCTGCGATTTTGTAATCTTGGCTCATTCCCATCGAAAGTTCCTTCATATTTACCCCAAACTCTTGGTTGAGTTTAGTTTGCAAGTTTTTTAACTCTTCGAATAGTGTTTGTGAAGTTTTTTCTTCTGCCCCTAAAGGCGTCATGTTCATTAACCCTACAACTTCAATATTCTCAAGTTTTTGTATTTTGGCGAAGTTTTCGGAAATATTATCCGCTGAAAATCCGAATTTTTGTTCTTCTTGTGCGGTATTAATTTCTAAAAACACTTTTTGCGTTTTTTTAATTTTTTGCGCTTCCTGAGAAACTTTTTCGGCTAATTCATATTTGTCAATTGAATGAATATAGTCAAAGTTCGCAACTACTTTTTTCACTTTATTGGATTGTAAATGACCTATAAAATGAAAAGTTGAGTTTTGTTTTATTTCGTCCGGAAGTTTTGCAATTTTTTCAATTGCCTCGTTAGCTCTGGCTTCGGCAAAATGTCTTAGCCCCGCTTTGTATGCGGCAATTATTGCATTTTCGTCAAAATATTTTGTAACTGCAATTATATTTGGTTTCCAAGGTTCAATTTCTTCTCGTATTTGTAAAAGATTTTTTTTGACGGTTTTATACATTTCTCTCTTACCCCTACAAGAAAGTTGCTTTGTTAAAAGCACTATTTCATTGTATCGTATCTTTCATGTATGGACAACTATTTTGTTTTAAAGTATTTGCTTGGGTGCCAAAACCATGATGAATACATGTTTTCAGGCCTTTTTAATATTTCTTAAACACTTGTAACAATTTGTAATACATACACTTAATAAGCATGCTTTTCATATTTTGTATTCGCAAACCTTATTATATGTACAGAATAATCTATATTTAATAGTAATTAATCCTACATTTGCATGATATTTTAATGAAAATTACATTTTAAATGCTTGAAAGTGTTTTAGAAATATGTTAAAATGGGTATATAATTTATAGTATTTATAAAGTAATCTTCGCGAGGATAAATGTATGAAAAATTTTAGAAACGGCAGAAATGCTGTCGGCTTAGGTTTTACATTAGCCGAAATGATGGTTGTAATGCTTATTTTGTCAATTGTTTTGGCGGCATTTGCCCCAGTAATGACAAGAAAAAGCAAGGTCGATATGTCTAGCCCTTGGAAATGGATTGAAGGTGGTGCCGGAGATATTAGATACGGGGTAAATTCCAGCAGCCAAATGGCAATTATCGGAAAATCTCAAAGGACTGCCAATTCTTCTGGTCGTTTGTTGCTTAATGCAAATGATAAAGCGATAAATCATATTGTGTTTGAGACAGATGGTAATGTTGGCGGAGTTTTGCGTTCTACATCATCGGCAATCTTGTTAGGTAGTATCGATAACACTGTAGACACTCAAAGTAAAGGCGATTTAGGAGATAAATCTATTTCCATTGGACAAAAAATCTCTGCAACTGGTGAAAGTGGTATTGCCATTGGTAACAATATTGGTGTAACAACACAAGGTATTGCGATTGGAAACGAAATTGATACAACAGATTATAGTATTGCAATTGGAGATTATGCATTAGGTAAAACAACTTTTGCTAAATTCAATATTGCAATTGGAAGTTATGCTCTGAACCAAAGCGAAGGAACTATTAATTCTGAGGATAAATATGCCAAATATAACACTGTTATAGGTTATAAGGCGGCAGCCGAGAACGAGGCAGGCCTAGACGGTTTAAAATACCGTACAGCATTAGGCTATCAAGCTTTGTATAAGGGTGGTGTAGATGGCTCTACAGCTATAGGTTACGAAGCTTTATATGAGTCCCGCGCGGGTACTAGTACAGCAGTTGGATATAAAGCATTATCGCTATCAACGCAAGGTAGTAATACAGCAATTGGATATGAAGCTTTACGTGGAAGTACAGCATCAATTGATGGTGATAAGCATTTTGGTAATACTGGTAATGCTAACGTAGCAATTGGTGTCAATGCCCTTCAAAACAATGAAGAAGGAAATGATAACATTGCGATAGGGAATAATACATTATCAAATAACGATGGTGGCGAAAGAAATATTGCAATTGGAACAAGCGCATTGAGCAATAACTCAACAGAATATAATAACGGTTCCGTAGGAATTAGCAATGCCGGCGATAATATTGCTATTGGATATCAAGCATTGATGTCTAGCACTACGGCTCAGGCTAATATTGCGATTGGTTCACAAGTACTAAACGCAAATACTACTGGATTACGTAACACTGCTGTTGGGAATCAAGTATTAATAACAAATACTACTGGTTCAGACAATACGGCTATTGGACGAAACACATTAAACTCAAATATTACTGGTTCTGACAACACAGCCATTGGTGCAAACGCTTGCCAAAATGTTACGGGTTCAAACAAAACTTGTATCGGTATAGGTTCTGGGCCTGATAGTGGTCACGAATGGGCAACTGATAATGTAGAACGTATTTTTATTGGTGGCAAATCTAAATTCAACGACGGTCCTGCAGTTTTAGAAGTGCATAACGAAAATACTACCAAAAAAGTATTTAGTAAGGATGTAAATAATACTTCTGTGGTAATTAACGGCAATCTTATCGTAAAAGGTTCTATATATACTACATTATGGAATACAGATGATTCTGAACCTTCAGTTGGACTTATTGCTCGTACAGATGGACAACTAGAGCCTTCAGAAACGGGACGTATTAAGGAAGCTGGCTATATTCCTAATTATTGGGGTGACGAGTCATATGGTAAATTCCGCGCAATCAATAACACTTATGTAAGTAATTCAACTGGAAGTTGGTCAACCTCCGACCGACGTTTAAAAAACATTTCGGGAGAAAACAAAGCCGGTTTGGAAGAAGTTAAAAAATTGAAAGTTTACAATTTCACTTTCAAAAAAGACCCTAAAAAACATCCGCACGTTGGTGTAATAGCTCAAGAACTTCAAAAAATCTTCCCTACCGCAGTAAAAGAAGGTAGTGACGGCTATTTGACAATCCGTTGGGATGAAATGTTCTATGCAGTAATTAACGCAGTAAAAGAACTTGCAGCTAAAATTGATGTTTATGACAAGGCGTTTAAACAAATCCAAGACGACAACAAAGCCTTGAAACAAGAAGTTAAGCAACTAAAAGAACAAAACAAAAAGCTTGAAGCTCGCCTAAATGCTCTTGAAGCTAAATT
>JAZSRN010000054.1:0-4615 GCA_045538535.1 Candidatus Gastranaerophilaceae bacterium
CTTGCTATGACTGCATTTGCGCCTACGGGGGGGGGGGCAATCCAAGCATAGAGCGGGTTTACGCCCTATTGGGTGTCTAAAACCCAGTAATATCAACGGTTTTAAAAACCTAATTGTTATGCAATTAGGTGCTTTGTCATGCAGAATTTCTGGGCGTGGAAGTCCGAAAGAAGAGGGTGGTATTTGCCCCCCTCAAGCTCCCCCCAGAGGGGGGAGATACGGTATCGGTATCTTCCCCTCTCCAACGGGAGAGGAAAGAACACTTGACGAGAGTACGAGTCAAAAGTGTTCTAGATGAGGGTCAAACATTTTCAAAAAGAAAAAAAGAGATTCTGAAACAAGTTCAGAATGACAGTTGAGACAAGTAAGGTGGACTTTAGTCTAAAAAACACAAACCCCTCACCAAGAAATTCAAGTTTTCGCAAAGCTCAAACAGAATTTCTATCCTCTCCCCCAAGGGGCGAGGGGAAGGGTAAACAATAGCAGTAGTACAAGTTAATAAAAGTAGAAAAAATGAAAGGAGTCAAAAAATGACAAAAAAATTTAAACCAGCGTTCACTCTAGCAGAAGTCTTAATCACCCTAGCAATCGTTGGGGTAGTAGCGGCGTTGACTTTGCCGAATTTGATTGCTAATTATCAAAAGAAACAGACTGCAACACAAGTTAAAAAAGTTTATACTACATTGTCTCAAGTTATTCAAAGAGCTATTGTAGATAATGGAGATGTTTCATTGTGGGATGTTCCAGAGCGTGTGACTATTGAAACTTCGGTAGATTTTGCACAAAAATATTTTAAGCCTTATTTAAATGTTGTAAAAGATTGCGGTATCAAAACCGATGGTGAATGTAAGTTAACGGTTAATGCCTTGAACAATCAATTGCCGCCGTCACTTGGTGAGCCTGCAACAAAGTTGTTTTTAAATGATGGTACGGAGCTTATTCTACGTGCACCACAAATCCATGGCGATAGGGTTTTGGCTTTTGTTTATATTGATATAAATGGAACTTCAAATCCGAATAGGGTAGGGAAAGATATATTTCAATTTGAATTACATTTAGTTGATCCTTCATTTATACAGTTTGAATCGAAGTTAATGCCTAGATTTATAAATAAAACCAGAGACGAATTAATTCAAGATGTTGCAGATAGATGTCATCGCAATCAAAATGGTAACGCGTGCACTGCATTGCTTTTTATAGATAATTTTGAGTTTAAGGGTGATTATCCTTGGTAATTGTTTTGATATTTGCAGTGGATTTTAGTAGTTTATAAATTTCAAATCCATATTCTCAAGTTAAGTGTGATTCTATCTTCCGTTCTTAACAATCGCAATAAATTATTGAAGAAAAATATTTTTTCAGTTAGGCTTATTTATTATAGTGGAATTAAACGGAAGGAATCAGTTATGGGATATGTGGAAAACGGATTCATCGTTGATGTTACGCACGCTCGCAAAACATCCGAAATTATTTATGAACTGAGTGCGGTTTTGGATTTGCCAGAGGCTAGAGGTAAAGATGTTTGCGTAAAATTTGGCGATGCTGATTTGACTAGAACCCAATTAATTAGTATAAAAGCTATGATTGAATCCATGGGTGCGTCTTTAGCTTGTTTGACTTCTAATTCAAAGGTTACGATTGAAGCCGCTATGGATTTGGATTTGGAAGTTAAGAATATTGAAAATAAAATTCAACCTCTTGAATTTGTACAAAATCAAGAAGAGCAAGAAGAGGTAAATAAAGATTTGGAAGTTGCCCTAGACAAGATTTTTGGCGATGCTCTTCCGGTATCTTCTATAAAACAAAATATTGAAAACCCGCCAAGACCGGTTGAAGTTGATGAGCATCACGAAGAAAATATTGTTTCTGAAAATGATGAATCGGTGATGGTTTCTGCTAAAATCCAATATGTTGAAGATTATGAAGATACAGAAGAAATTAAAGCACACTTAAAAGAAACTGAAAAACTTCCGACACTTTATATCCAAAGGACTCTTCGTTCGGGCCAAAGTATTTCGTCGGACGGAAACATTGTCGTTATAGGTGATGTAAATCCAGGTTCTGAAATTATCGCTAAAGGTGACATTACTGTGTGGGGAATTTTGGGCGGAATTGCACACGCTGGTTCTGAAGGAAATTCTTACGCAAGGATTAGGGCATTAAAAATGAACGCAATTCAATTGAGAATTGCTGATGTCTTTGCTCGACGTCCAGATACCGTAAATATTCCGTACGTTCAAAAATCTGATTCGTACACTCCTGAACAAGCTTGTGTACGTCGCGGACAAATAATTATTCATAAAATTCACGAATCTTAGGTTACAAATAATAGTTAATAAAAAGGAGAAACAATGAGTGGTCGAGTAATAGTAATTACTTCCGGAAAAGGTGGGGTAGGTAAAACTACCACAAATGCCAACATCGGTACGGCTCTTGCCAGAGCTGGCAAAAAAGTTGTTATGATTGACACAGATTTAGGTTTAAGAAACTTAGATTTGTTGTTAGGTTTGGAAAATAGAATTGTTTATACAATCGTTGACGTTGTTGAAGAACGTTGCAAATTGAAACAAGCATTGGTTAAAGATAAAAGAAATCCGAACCTTTGTTTGTTAGCTGCTGCACAAACCAGAGACAAAACAGCGGTTACAGAAGAACAATTGAAAGAAATATGCGAAAAATTGCAAGAGGATTTTGACTTTATTCTTGTCGATTGCCCTGCGGGTATTGAGCAAGGTTTTCAAAATGCGGTTGCGGGTGCCAGTGAAGCTATCGTTGTTACAACACCTGAAATGTCTGCAGTGCGTGATGCTGATAGAATTATCGGACTTTTGGAAGCTAAAGAAGAAATTAAAGAATATCATTTATTGATTAATAGAGTTCGTCCAAATCTTATCAAATCAAATGATATGATGAGTGTGGATGATGTTGTTGAAATTTTATCTGCAGAGTTAATCGGTATTATTCCGGAAGATACCGGTATTATTACCTCAACAAACAAGGGTGAGCCTATAGTAAACGATGAAAAATCTCTTGCGGGTCGTGCTTACAACAATGTTGCAAAAAGAATTATCGGTGAAGATGTTCCTTTCTTGAATTTGGAAGAAGAAACCAGTGTGGTTGCTAAAGTTAAAAAATTCTTTACGACTTTAGTAGGAAAGGAGAAGTAAGATGGCTGATATTTTTACAAATTTGTATAATAAAGTTGTCGGATTTTTCCGCAAGGTTGAAACTGAAGAATCAGCGAAAGACGTTGCTTGCAATCGTTTACGAGTGGTTTTGATGCAAGATAGAACGAATTTAACGCCGGAAATTATGCAAAAAATGCGTAAAGAGTTGGTTGAACTTCTTTCGAAATATCTTGAAATGGATAAGGAAGCTTTGGAACTCAATCTTGAACACGACGGAGATCAAGTTGCATTGGCACTTTCAATCCCTGTCATTCGTGCAAAAGATGAGGATGAAATTGCTGAGGCTGAGGCTAAAGCAAAAGAGGTTTCTGAAGATAAGGATGTTAATGAAGATGAAGAAACCGATGAGGCCGAAGATGTTTCGCAAGATGACGAAGAGTCGGAAGAAAAATCGGACGATGATACTGATGAAGTCGTTGAAGAAGAAAAATAATTATTCAAGATTTATAGAAAAGAGCCGAAAGGCTCTTTTTTATTGACAACAAATTTAAAATATGGTAATGTTTTAGCATAGAATAGGAGAAGAATTATGGCTGATAGTTTGCATTTGTTACATTGTCCTGCTTGTAATGAAACAATGGAAAAAGTGTTTTTTCCGGCTGAAGGTTTTAGTGTTGATGTTTGTACAAAAGGATGTGGCGGAATATTTTTCGATAATAGAGAATTGAAATATTTTGATGAAAATCACGAAAATATAGATGAAATTATTAGCGTTCTAAAAGATAAGGCTTTTAATGTTGTTGATTCGAGTTTGCCAAGAACTTGTCCGGCATGTGGTGCAAAAATGGTTAAAAACAGAACTGCAATCAATGGAGCGATTTTGATTGATGAATGTTACAGTTGCGGCGGAAAGTTCTTAGATTATACGGAATTAGATGCAATTCGCGGAGAATACGAGACCGAGGACGAGCGTCGTGAGGCTGTGTTGAAGTATATGTACGAAAATGTTGGTGCAGAATTGGCGGCTTTGCATCAAGAAAATGAACAAGCTCTTAGAAAAAGAAGTTTTTTGAAAAAAATATTCGATAAATTAGTGTTGGGTTAAAATTGTTCGTTAATGTTGTTAAACAATTTGATATATTGGGAACATGAAAAATATGCGTTTGAACAATATGTACATAGATTTTATTGAAAAAGTCGGGGGTTCAAAATTGCCCGAAACCCTTGCTATGACTGCATTTGCGCCTACGGGGGGGGGGGCAATCCAAGCGTAGAGCGGGTTTGCGCCCTATTGAGTGCCTAAAAGCCAGTAATATCAACGTTTTTAAAAACCTAATTGTTATGCAATTAGGTGTATTGTCATGCGGGAAATTCCCTCGCGGAAGTCCAAAAATTAATAAAATAAACAAGAGATATAGATGTACGAATAATAAGAAAGGAGTCAAAAAATGACAAACAATAGTAAAAATCAAGAAGTAATTAGTTCT
>JAZSRN010000011.1:0-23574 GCA_045538535.1 Candidatus Gastranaerophilaceae bacterium
CATTGGTTGCGGCGCCTTTGTGTTTGATATGATTTCATCAAACGTGTATGTATTATGTACTAAAAAAGAGACTATTTGATACCTTTAGAGACGGCTTCAGTAATATCATCTCCGCCGAATAGGGTTAAATTTTTCGGTAATACTATTTGATAATTCATTTCTCTTGCTTTGGCGACTACTGCGGATTTAATTTCGTTGTCGATTTGTGTAAGTTTGCTATTGTATTCGTAATCCATTGCAAGTTTTTGAGTATTTAATTGTTCTCTGTATTTTTCTTCTAATTGTGCGATTTTTGTTTTATCAGTTTCTTTTGAAATTTCTAGTTGTGCTTTTGCGACAGTAGCTTGCATTTCTTTTAGTTTAATTTCTTGTTCTTGTTTTAATTTTTTCACTTGTCCTGAATTAGCGACGATTTTTTGGATATCTACAACTGCGACTTTGTAATTATTTTCAGTTTGAGATATAGCTATGTGATTTAATGAATGTCCGAGAATAAAACTCAGAACAATTGCCGCTGTGATAATTATGCCTTTTTTCATTTTTAAACCCTCCGTTTCTGTATATAGAGTATCGTAATATTTTTTCAAAAAAATTACCTTGATGGGTAAAATTTTTGATTAATTTTTATGTTTTTTGTAGAATAAAAGTAGTTAGAAACATGTTATTACTCAAAAAAAGGAGAGAGAATAATGAAAAAATCAATTCAAGATTTAGGAGACATTCAAGGTAAACGTGCTCTAATAAGAGTAGATATCAATGTGCCATTGGATGCAGACAAAAACGTTACAGATGACACAAGAATTCAAGCGATTATACCTACGGTAAAATTTTTGAAAGAAAAAGGTGCAAGGATTATTCTTATGGCGCACCTTGGACGTCCGAAAGGTGAATGGAATCCTGAGTTTAGTTTAGCTCCAGCTGCAAAACATTTGTCAAAAGTTTTGGGCGAAGAAGTACTTTTTGTTTCAAAACCGGTAGGTGAAGGTGCGGCAGAAGAGTTGGCAGCATTGAAAGACGGTCAAGTTGCATTGTTGGAAAATATCCGTTATTACAAAGCCGAAGAAGCAAAAGATGATGATATGACATTTGCTAACGAATTGGCAAAACTTGGTGATTTCTATGTAAATGATGCTTTTGGGGCTGCACACAGAAATCATACTTCAACATCAAAATTGGCGAAAGTTTTGAAACCTGCTGTTTCAGGTTTGTTGATGGAAAAAGAATTGAGATGTTTGTCTCAAGCTCTTGATAACCCTACCCGTCCGTTTACTGCCGTTGTTGGTGGTGCAAAAGTTTCTTCTAAAATAGGTGTTTTAGAAAACTTGTTAGATAAAGTTGATAATATGATTATTGGTGGCGGTATGGCTTATACATTCGTAAAAGCTAACGGTGGCAAAATTGGTAATTCTATTTGTGAAGATGATCAATTGGAAGTTGCAAAAGCTATTGAAGCAAAAGCAGCAGCTAAAGGTGTAAAATTGGTTATGGCAACTGATGTTCTAGTTACCGATGATTTTTCAGGTAACGGAACAAACAAATTTGTTGCTATTAACGAAATTCCTGAAGGTTTTGAAGGTGTTGATGCAGGCTTAGAATCAAGAAAAGCATTTGCAGAAGTATTGAAATCTTCAAAAACTATTTTGATGAATGGTCCGGTAGGCGCATTTGAAAATCCAGCATTTGCAGAAGGTACAAAGGCTGTGTTAGAGGCTATTGTTGAAGCAACTAAAAATGGTGCTGTATCTGTTATTGGCGGTGGAGATTCAGTTTCTGCAGCTAAAAAATTCTGTAATGCGGAAGATTTCACACACGTTTCAACCGGTGGCGGTGCATCGTTAGAATTTATAGAAGGAAAAGTTCTTCCGGGTGTTGCAGCGCTAGATGATAAATAAATTCAAAATAAATCAATAGCAAAAAGCAGGATAAACTTTATCCTGCTTTTTTGTGTATAATTTTTCTTAAACCTTGCCTACTAAGTCTTTAATTTTTGCTGATATAGTAGAAGAATCAACTTTTCGTATATTTTGTGTTGCTGCAATGGCATCGTCTATCCATTGCTCGATTGTGTCAATTATGACTTTCCCATTTTTTTGTGCTTGAGTAGCTTCTATCAATGCTTTGTCAATTTGTTCTGCGCTTAAATGTCTCATACCACAAGGCAAGTTCTTGTAAGGATATATACCGTTTACTTCTAAATCAACAAGCTTTTTCATTTTGTCAAATTGAGGATGTTCAATCATTGAAGCTAAATCATCGTATAAGAATATAGGATGACCGCAATCCATTATTTTTGTATCAGCAATTTCAGCAAATTTTTTAAGATTTTGTGGGTTTGTTTTGGAAAATTGCTCAAGTTGATATGCATAAATCGGATATCCATCCGGAGTTGTCACTTTTGCTATTTTTAGAAAATCGGGATTTTTAAGTATTTCCGGATTGATATTCATTATCTGTTTTAAATTATCATCATAAATATATTTGCCGTTTACCATTGTTGCTTCGCGGAACAATTTGATATTATTTAAAGCGTTTGGATTGGTTTTTAATGCTGCAAATAATTGTTCTTTTTGTTCTACATTCATGCCTTTTATTAATGATTTGATAAGTTTTTTGTCTTCTTTTGATTGCGCTAGTCTTAATAAATCTTTTTCAGATTGATATACAGAAGGTTTTTTAAATTTTCCGAAAAGTTTATTTTTCAAGAATAATCTACGTTCAGCTTTAATAATCTTTTGCGCATCTTTGTAGACAATTGCTGTTCCTGTTTGAGTGGCGATTTGTCCTTTGCCCAATTGTAGAGCATAGTGTTGTACTTCTCCTCCGACAGTATAAGCAGGAATTTCTCTTTTCATAGTTCGATTAAAAAATTTCAATGTGGTATTATTCATTGACCCATATCTTCTGCCATCGGCAAATTGCCTTAATATTGATCGTAATTGTGCTGTATAACGAGTTTCGTTTAGACCGTTAAACGCCATAACACTTTCTCTTGTAGCTTCGCAATTAAGTGCGTTATTAGTTAAAGTAGTAAATGTTCCGTTTTGTTGTTGTATTGCGGCTTCAAGCTTGGATTTATTGTTATTGGCAATATAATTTATATCTCTAACGTCTTTTCCAAATAATGCTTTACCAGTAAGCATTTTAAACGGAAATAATTTACGATTTATTAT
Organism: Candidatus Gastranaerophilaceae bacterium; assembly: GCA_045538535.1. GTDB lineage: Bacteria > Cyanobacteriota > Vampirovibrionia > Gastranaerophilales > Gastranaerophilaceae > RUG14219. The sequence continues at coordinate 3,171 of JAZSRN010000011.1, forward strand.
GCCAGACAATCTATTATTTGCTTCCAGTGCATGTTCAAGTTCGTGAGCATTAAAAGAACAAAAACTGTCAATTTTCTGTGCTCTAGGGTCAACAAATATAGTAGTTTTATTTGTTCCGTTATTCACACATCCTCCCGCCATATTAGGGTTGTTTGCAAGCTGTTGTGCTTGTGCTCTTGGGATGCCTAATTTTTCTAATTGTAGGACAATCTCTTCTCTGGAATCCAAAATTTTGGGTCTCAATTTTTTAGGAAGAGTTTGAGCAAAAACATTCTCTAATTCTTGTTTGTTTAGAGTACGTCCTAGTCGGTTACATTCATCGACCATTTTTTTACCGGTTTCTGTTGCAAGACGCACGCAAGCTTTTTGAGATACAACACCAAATCTTGATGTCAAAGCTGTTATGGCTTTACCAAAACTCATGAAATTTCCCCTATAATAATTCCCCGTATATGTATAAAAAAAAATTATGAGTTCAAATTGCTTTCATAGTTTTTTGGGTGTAACAAAACTTTATACTAGAATCTCTTTTTCGCCGTTATATGTAACGTAGCCGAGAGGAGATTTAGGCGGTTTTTTTAGGTTTTTTGCTTTTGTATAAATAATACCTATTTTTGTTGATTTAGATGCACTAGAAAATTCTTTTGCCAATTTTGCACATTGTAAAATAATGTCGTTCGTTGGGTTAAGGCATTTTAGCAATACGTGTGAACCCGCACAGTCTTTTGTGTGGAACCATAAATCTTCGTCTTTTGCCAATTTTGACACGATATGATTGTTTTGTCGGTTGTTTTTGCCAACAAAAATTGTGTATCCATCAAATTCTAATTTTGTTGGTTCAATGGCGCCTTTTGTTTCGGTTTTTGTTACCTTTTCCGGTTGTAATTCATTTTTGATTTCCTGTAATTCAGTATATTCTATTGCGATTTCTATTGAAAATTTTACTTGCTCAAGATATTTTAAATTTTCTTGCAGAGAATTTAAGTATTCTTTTGATTTTTCAACAGTTGATTTTGCCTTTGTATATTTTTTGTAAAAATCTGTAGCGTTTTCTTTTAATGTTTTTGTTTTATCTAATGTAATAGTTATTTCGGTATTGTTTTCGTAGTCAAAAACGTTAATTTTGGAGCTATAATCGTTATTGCAATATAGATTTGCCATTATCAAATCGCCGTAAAGTCTGTTTTTATAGGCTTCTTGGGATTTTAGGATTTGATAGTTGATTTTTTCGATTGCTCTTTTGTCTTTTTTAATTTTTGGCTCAACTATATTTAGTAATGTATTTTTTAGTGATTTAATATTTTCTTTTTCAATTTTTGCTGAGTAATAAATATCAATTGTGTTGTTTACTGTTTTTGTGTAAAAGCCGTCAATGTCGTCAAATAGTGAATATTCTGCAAGGTTTTCGGATATGTGTGGGCAAATATTTGCCAAATTGAACATTTCTTTCACTTCTGCCAAAGTTTTATTTTTACATTTTTTTTCTAAATTATCCGAAAAACCAAGGAATTTTGAAGCCAAATTTTCAAGTGGGAAAATTCCGTTATATGTTAAAATATCAATTTTATTTTGTTTTGGAGGGTATACATAGGGCAAAGTTCCTGCCATCTCTCTTTCTCTACTTTTTTCTGCGCCGACATTATGGGCGCAACCGATTATTACATTTGTGTCGTGGTTATAAAGAACAATGTTTGAATGTTTCCCCATTAATTCAATTGCCAAACAAAGATAAATTTTTTCAGAAAGTTCGTTGAATGTTTCAATGTAGAGTTCTAATATCCTTTCATACGGTGGGATATTTACTTTTGAGATAACACCGTTTTCAATGTATTTGCGCAGTAGCATGCAAAACATAGGAGGTTTCTGTGGGATTGACAATGCTCTTTTTGCTTCAGTTTCTTTTGTTGTAAAACATAAATGATAAAATTGAGGGTTGATATTTATGTAAAATCTCCTCGTTTCCCCATTATTGCGCAAATTGAGCAATAATTCTCGTCTTGTTGGTTGTTGAATTTTTTGGATGCGTGCATTTTGAAGAAAATCTTTATTTTCTTCAGTGAAAGCTTTTAAGGTTAAATAATCGAACGTAATCATATTTTATATGATACAATAAAAATTTACACTTGCAGTAATTGTATGATTTTGTCGTAATTGTTTTCTAGAACGAGTTGTGTCCTTAATGTTTTTGCGTTGGTAAATCCGCTTAAATAGTATGGATAAAATTTGCGCATAAATTTTATCGCGACTTCCTCTCTTCGGAGCTTAATTTCTTCATCTAAGTGCCATTTGAGCATTTGTAGGCGCTTTTCCAGTGTTGGCGGCGGTATGATTTTGCCTGATTGAAAATACTCTTCAATTCTTCCGATAAGTGTCGGATCTCCCAAACATCCTCTTCCTATCGCTACTCCGTCGGCGTGTGAAAGTTCAAGACATTTGGCTGCATCTTCAACCGATTTTATATCTCCGTTTGCAAATACCGGGATATCAACATTTTCTTTCAATTCCCTAATTTTTTCCCAATCGGCTTTTCCAGCATACATTTGAGAACGTGTCCGTCCATGAATTGTAATAAACTCAGCTCCAGCTTCTTGCATTTGTTGGCCGAATTCTATATAATTCATTTCTTCAAATGTATATCCTAATCGGAATTTTACGCTAACAGGCTTGTCGGTGCCGTCTTTTACTGCTTTGACTAAATCGGCTGCAAGTTTTGGTGTGCGCATTAGCGCGCATCCGTCTTGTCCGCCAACAACTTTTTTGACGGGACAACCCATATTTATGTCAATCATGTCGGCATATTCATTTAAGGCTTTGGCGGCAAGATTCATTAAATGTGGTTTATGACCGGAGATTTGATATGAGATAGGGGAATGATTGTTGTCTCGTTTTAATATTTCAATTCCGCTACGCCCATTAAGGGTTTGCGCCAAGTACTCGGAACTTATCATTTCAGTTGTAAGTAAACAATTTGTGCTATATTTCCGCACAAGACTTCTTAGAACGTAGTCTGTTATTCCTGCCATTGGGGCAAGTGAAACTCTGCTTTGTATTAGGGTGTTAACTTGTTCTTTTGTCATTTTATATTTCTTGTAATTCTGTCAATCTTGTTTCTGCGTACTTTTTAAAGTCGTCGTCTTGAGAATATTGTCCTACAAAATTTTGGAAATATGTTTTTGCGTTCTTGTATTCTCCAAGGTTATCGTATCCTACAGCGATTAAATAGTTTATTACCGCCAAATCAGGGTTATTTGACGCAAGTGCTTTTTTGTAATCATTTATGGCATCTTTGTATTTTTCTTGTGCATCATAAATCATTCCGCGATAATATAGTGCGTATGAATTGTTTGCGTCACTTGCTAAAATGTTGTTCAATAATGGTAATGCTTTTGCGCTCTCGCCGTTTTCAAATGCGCTGATTGCTTCTTGTAGTGTTGTTGCAATAGAATTTTCTTTAAGTGAATTTTTTAATGCAATTACGTCTTTGTTATTTTTGTCTAAACTCAAAGCTTTATCTGCGTAAAGTTCAGCTTGTTCGTAGTTACCTTGTTCGGCATACAAAGCCCCGATGTAATAAGCAACGTTACTGTTTTTAGGGTTTAGAGTTAGTGCTTTTTCATAGTGTAAAATTGCATTTTCATTGTCGCTAAGGTTTTGATATGCCGAAGCAATAGCAAGTTCAATTTCTTCCGTTTTATCTTTGATTTCTGAATATGCAACTATTGCAGCTTGATATTCCCCTTTGTTGTACAAATCTGCAGCCTTTGTAAGTTTGATATCTGTTGTTTGTGCGTTAATCGATGCAATCGTGTCGTTAACTTGTTGGTCGTTAGGGAATTTTGATTTTGCAGTATTTAGGGTTGTTAGTGCGCCGCTAAAATCTTGTTTTTGACTTTGTGCAATCGCAAGGTTTACATAAATTTCCGGATTTGTTTGGTCAATTTTTAAAACTTCTGAGTATGCAGCAATCGACTCGTCAATTTTGTTGTCTTTATGTAGTTGTAAAGCATAACTGTATAAAATATTGCCGGTATCTTTGCCATAATTTTTCTTAGCGTATTCTATAAATTGACTTGGTGTCATAGTTTTTTGTGTGATTTTCAAAATTTCGTTGCGTGCTTCTTGATTTTCAGGCTCAAGAGATAATACTTTTTTGAATTGCTCAAGTGCTTTTTGATTGTTCTCTAAAGCAACGTAAGCTTTTCCCTTGTAAAGATTAGCCAATACATTGTTAGGGTATAGGATTAAAACCGAATCGTATGCTGTTATAGCTGTTTTCGGATCACCTTTTTCTTGGTGTAGCGTTCCCACATTAAGTCTTGTATTAATGTTTGAAGGGTCGATTGATTCAGCTTTTGAGTAATATCTCAGTGCTTCGTCGAATTTGCCTTGTTTTTGCATTATGGCTCCAAGATTTGCGGTAATTGTTGCATCTGTAGGGTTCGTTTCAAGTTTGCTTTTGTATATTCTTTCAAGTGAATATAAAACTTCTTTGTTGTCGGATGTTCGTCCTAAAATGTAATTGTATTCTTCAACTGCGGCATCTCCGTTTCCGTTTTTGTCAAGAATTTTGGCGTATGCTAATCTTAACGGAATGTTATTTGGGTCAACCGCTACTGCTTTTTTATAGTACTCTGCAGCTTTTGGATTATTACCTAATAACATCATGATATTCCCGATTTCTTCAAAACTTTCTTTTATATAGGTTTTGTCGGATAATGTTTGGTTGTATTCATATCCTGCTGCTGCGAAATTTCCGGCTGCGCGAAGTTCTTTTGCTGTCTTAAAACGATTGGCTGCAGATGTATTAAATTCCATGTTCGCAAGGCAACGATTAAGGTTTGATGTAACTTGTGATATTGCTTGAGAAGAATTGGCAACTGCTGTCGCATTTGGATAATATATTAAATAAAATAATCCTGCACGATAATCGTCTGCAGCTTTTTGCCAATTTTTTTCGTTATTTGCATAATATGTGCCTCGCGCTAAGTATGAGTTTATTAACCCAATGCGCGCAGAGTTGTCTAAATAATTGATTCTTAGTGCACTTCTAAATTCTGTTATAGCACCTGAGTACTGATAATTAGATAAATATTGTTGTCCAAGATCAAAATGTTCCTTAAAGGTTGCATGACAAGGTTGTATTAATAGAACTGCTCCGAACAAGATTAACAAAGATTTTTTCATTATAAATCCCTTTTGCACATATTTTAACCAAAATTTATACAAAACATATTCGCATGAAAAATATATTTTTTCTATAACCTTGTTGGATATTATAAAGTTTCGTAATAAAAAAGGCTGATGTAAATCAGCCGTTGTTAAATAGTTTTTTGGATTAAAGTTCTGTTTCTGAGACAAAAGTCATCACATCATCAAATAAAATTTGCAGTGGTAAACTCATGTCAATCTTAACGTACTCACCATTGGATAAATCGAAGAAAACTTCCGGAAGTTCGTTTTTCATCATTTCTGTTTCAGCCATAAATACTCCTTTGCAGTCCTTAAAAGATTTTTGTTCGTGTTATTATAATCGGCTATTGTTTATTTAAACTTTAATGTTTTTTGCCTTTTTTTAAAAATAATTTACAAATAGCTAGTTTTGCGGGCTTTTTGGGTTTAATATTTTGTAACATATTTTACAATTAGGCTATAGCCAAAATTTTATGCTTGTGTTATTATTCGCATGTTAATACATTTTAAATATAGGAGATACGACAATAGCTAACGATACCAGAAACAATAGGGACAATAATAAAGAACAAATTATTATGAATGAACGTATTCGTTCAAAAGAGGTTCGATTGATTGATAATGAAGGTGAAAATCACGGTGTTGTGCCGACCTCAAAAGCTTTGCAAATGGCATATGATGCAGATTTAGATTTGGTATTGGTTAGTCCGGGTCAAAATCCACCTGTAGCTAAAATACTTGATTACGGAAAATATAAATACGAACTTGCTAAGCGCGCTAAAGAAGCGAAGAAAAAACAACATACTGTCGAAGTTAAAGAAGTGAAAGTTCGTTATAAAATTGATACACACGATTACCAAGTACGTGTAAAAAGTATTGAAAAATTTATCTCTCAAGGTAATAAAGTTAAAGTTGTGGTTATGCTAAGAGGACGTGAAATGCAGCATGCTGATTTAGCGTTTGAATTGGCTAATAGATTTTTAACAGATTTGCAAAATTCTCAAGTTACCGTTGAGAAAAAGCCTCAACTAGAAGGGCGTAACGTTACTATGTATTTGGTCGGTAGCGGAAATTAAAAGTTTTTCTTGACTTTTGATATTGAGTATATACAATAGAAAGTGTGGCAAGTGTAGCCTAGAGCGAGTTTGCCAATAGTAATAATTGAATATTATAAGTGTGCCGCGTTAGCTCAGTTGGTAGAGCAAGGGACTGAAAATCCCTGTGTCCTTGGTTCGATTCCGAGACGCGGCACCACTTTTTTGCTTACAATTGGTGCGAAAAGATTTGCAGAGGGACTAGTGAGCCTTGTCTCGGAGCAAGGTAAAACCTTGCCCTCTCGAAAAACGATACTCAATCGTTTTTCTCGGCAGAGTGAGACGCGGCACCACTTTTTTGCTTAAATTAGTGCGAAATCTATTGTTTAAAATCGATCAAATACAATTGATTGGTAATAAGTAACAAAAATTTTTATTTTTGGTTTTAATCTAAACATGAAAATATGTACTATAACTGCGAATTTTAATCCGTATTTTAAACAAAATAATAGTCAGAAAAAGTTTTTTCCAGACAGTAATAACGTACATCGTGATGTAAACCAATATGATGCCATTTATTCTAATCCAATATGTGATGAATTTAAGCAAGAAACAAGAAAGAGTGGCATTATGGCGTTGCCGTCTGCTTTAAATGTACTCGATTCTTCGAACACTTTTGATGAGTTTGAAGAATATGATAAGACAGTAGCTAAAATAAATGATTCCTTATCTATTCTGGGAAAATTGTTTTCTGAAACAACCAAAGTGAAAGATTTGGATTCTAATAGCAGAGTTTTCGAAATTATTAAAAAAGATTATCCCGAATTTGATGCGTGGCTCAAAAAGGTTGGTGACAGAACAGTTTATACCTTTAAAAGTTCAGAAACTGGTGAATTAGTTGGGATGTTAATCCCAAAGCTTGAATCGCAAGAAGAAATTGATTGTGTGCCCAAAATAGAATCAGATAGAGTTATGAAACTTTGCAGCATGGTAATAGATCCAGAATATAGAAGAGCTACTTGCGGATTACTTTTAATGTTTCAAGTATTAGATTATGCCGCAGAGAATAATGTTAAAGATATTTATTTTACTCGTTATCCAAAAGAACATGATATTGTTATAAAATTTTTTGAACAATTTGGTTTTAAAGAGTATGGAAAAAATAGTAATGGGGAAATTGTTTATGTGCGTCATATTGATGAAGATTCGGATGGTTTACGGTATGATTCAATTTTTAAATACACAAAACCAAGGCTTTCAGATAAGGTAATTGAAAAACTTATGCGGTTGTATGGTTCATCCATGTAGATGTGATTTTTTAAATGTGCTTGATATTTGTTAAAAAATTTGATATATTGGGAACATGAAAAATATGTATTTGAATAGTATGGACATAGATTTTATGGAAAAAGTCGGGGGTTCAAAATTGCCCGAAACTCTTGCTATGACTGCATTTGCGCCTACGGGGGGGGGGGCAATCCAAGCGTAGAGCGGGTTTGCGCCTTATTGGGTGCCTAAAACTCAGTAATATCAACGTTTTTAAAAACCTAATTGTTATGCAATTAGGCACTTTGTCATGCGGAAATTTTGGGCGTGGAAGTCCGGAAGAAGATGGCGGTATTTGCCCCCCTCAAGCTCCCCCCAGAGGGGGGAGATACGGTATCGGTAAGCGTTCCTCCCCAGAGGGGGAGGTTAGGTGGGGTACAGTCCCTCTGTCATCGCGCACATGTTGCGCGATCTGTATTCACCGACATAGTTGAAAAGAGATCGCGGAATAAATTTGTCACATCGCTCGCGTTAAACGGATACGGCTCTGCCTTTCATCCTCCGCTCGCTCGTTCCGCGATGACAAGTAAAGAATAGCAGTAGTACAAATAAATAAAGAAAGGTAAAAACACTATGAAGAAAAAATTGAAAGCATTTACTTTAGCAGAAGTCTTAATCACCCTAGCAATCGTAGGTGTTGTGGCGGCGATTACGATGCCGGCATTGATTGCGAATATTCAAGAACGAGTTAAGACCGCTCGTATTCAAAATATTACTCAAAAATTCGGCAAAGCAACGGATAAGATGAAATCTTTGTCAACCTTAGGCGGTTACGCAACAACAATGGATTTTGTAAACGAATTACAAAAACACCTCAAAATAGCAAAAGTCTGCGATAACCAACATCTAGCCGAATGCTGGCCAACCGAGAAGGTAATCATAAACGACGAAGGCAAAGAATGGGAAATCTCCAAAACTCCAACGGGCAAACAACTAAAAATGACAAACGATGACACCCATGAATACGGTGATACTGTAGGTATTGTGACTGCAGACGGTACCGCGATGATATTAACCTACAACACCAAATGCGATATTGATGAAAAACCAGTGACTTGGTCAAACAATCAATCAAGCACATCCGGTTGCGTAGCAGCGGTATTTGACTGGAATGGAAGTAAAATGCCAAATAAACTATCCAATGACGTCATAACATTTAATGCTGGCGGTCTCGGCCAATCTTGTGCTTTTGAAATCAATGGCGGATGTTTCAAAGCCTTGCAAGCCGCAAATAAACCTCTTACTTATGCAGAATGTACAGCCCAAAAAGATGCCCTTAGTCTTGATTATTGTTGTTCCTCTGGTTTTTGTTCAAATCATGATTACTTCGCCGGTGCCGTCGCAATGTGTGGAGGAAAATCTAAAATGGCAAGCGCTGCAGATCTAGCCGCAATAGCAAGTGAAATATATGGAACTACGATAGGAGCAGAATCAAATCTAATAAGCTCTGCCGGCAAAACATACAACGCATCTATCGGAGCTAAGTATGGCTTCCCAGATGCAAAAACTGCGTCGTTTCGGATTTGGTCTTCTACGCGTGAAGATGTTTTTGGTAACCTCGCATACGCACGTGAATTCTACTCTGCGTCTTCGTATTATGGTGACCACGTCCATAATTCGCACACATTTGCTCGCTACCGTAGCGATGCCTTAGTATTGTGTAAAGAGTAGTCAAATAGTTTTTCGTTATAGCAAATATCAAAAAATAAACCCGAGTTTGGCAGATGCTGAACTCGGGTTGTAACTTTAGAATTTCCAATGCCCTCAGTGTCTTGCGTGCTTTACTTTTTGCCTTTTTATAATATAATTAATTCAGAGAGTTTTTTAAATTAGAGGGATATATTATGACTAAAAAAATTGCTTTTTTATTCCCGGGACAAGGGGCTCAAGCCGTTGGTATGGGAAAAGATTTGTACGAAACTTTTAGTAGTGCAAAAAATGTTTATGATTGTGCAGATTCAGTTTTAGGTAAATCGGTTTCGTCTCTTTGCTTTGAAGGGCCGGAAGATAGCTTGAAACAAACTGTGAACACTCAACCTTGTATTGTTACAACTTCTATTGCAGCAATGGAGGCGTTAAAATCTTGTATTGATATTAAGCCAGATTATGTTGCGGGGCACAGTTTGGGTGAATATTGCGCTATGCATGCTGCTGGTGTAATGGATTTGGAAACAACATTGAAGGCTATTCAAAAAAGAGCTGATTTAATGGGTGCGACAAAAGGTGGTGCTATGGCTGCGGTTTTGAATGCTTCGGAAGAAGTGCTTAAGGCTGGTTTGGAAGAAGGTTCGAAAGTCGGATATGTTGATGTTGCGAACTATAATTCTCCGGCACAAGTTGTTATTACAGGTGCTGAAGATGCGGTTAAGGCTACTTCTGATTATCTTTTGGCTAACGGGGTAAGAAGAGTTGTACCGCTTGCCGTTTCGGGTGCTTTTCACTCTAAATTTATGGAAAATGCCGGTAAAGAGTTTGAAAAATTTGTTTCATCTTTGAGTTTGAACAATGCCTCAGTGCCGGTAATTACAAACGTTGACGCGACTGAAACTATGGAAAGTGCTGATTTTGTTTGTAAAATGCCTAAACAAATTTATTCGTCAGTTTATTGGACACAAACTATTCAAAAAATGGTTGAAAATGGTGTGGAAATTTTTGTTGAAATCGGGCCGGGCAAGGTTCTTGCCGGTTTAAATAAGAAAATCGCGCCAGAGGCAAAAGTTTTGAATGTTTTTGATAAAGACTCATTAGAAAGTACAGTTAGTGAATTAAAGGAGATGCTATGTCTGAAATAAGAAAAGTTGCGCTTGTAACAGGTGGTTCAAGAGGTATCGGCAAAGCTTGTGCAATCGAGCTTGCTAAAGCCGGTTGTGATGTTGTTATCAATTATGCCGGTAACGTTGATGCTGCAAATCAAACGGTTGAAGAAATTAAAGCGCTTGGAGTAAATGCTGAAGCTTGCAAGTTTGATGTTTCTAACCAAGATGAAGTTAATGAAAGTGTTGCAAAAATTATTGAAAAATACGGAAGAATTGATGTTTTGGTAAATAATGCCGGAATTACTCGTGATGATTTGTTTATTAGAATGGATGCGGACAAATGGAATGCTGTTATTAATACAAACTTAAATAGTGCATTTTATGTTTCAAAACCGGTTGTAAAATTGATGATGAAACAACGTTCCGGTGCAATTATTAATACAACTTCGGTTGTAGGTTTGTACGGTAACCCTGGACAAGCAAATTATTCGGCAGCTAAGGCAGGGCTTGTTGGTTTTACAAAATCATTGGCAAAAGAACTTGGTTCGCGCGGAGTTAGAGTTAACGCGGTTGCACCTGGATTTATTGCTACTGATATGACCAAAGATTTGGGCAACACTGATGAATATATGAAAATGATTCCGCTAAAACGTATGGGTGAAGCTCAAGATATTGCAAAAGCTGTGAAATTCCTTGCGCTTGATGCTGATTATGTGACTGGCCAAGTGTTGCAAGTTGATGGCGGTTTGATTATCTAAATTTATTAGCTTTAATTATAGTGAAAAAGGCAACGAATATATCGTTGCCCTTTTTTATATGTTTAAAACTCAGTTTTAGTTTTGTTTTGTTTCGATATAATTTGTGTTCGGGATGTATTCTCCGGATGAAGTTACATCAATTTTGTTGATTAAATTAGCTCTTTTTTTGCGGTAAAGCATGTCTACAAACGCTTCCAGTCTGGTAATAAATCCGGCTTCGCCCGTTTGTTCGTCAATTGTAAGATTTAAGAGCGGTTTGTTGAATTTTTTTGCGCGTCTTGTAATTCTTTCAATCATTAGAGAATCAGGGCCACAACCGAATGCCGTAATTGTAATTATGCCGTCTATTTTTTGGTCTTTAAGGTAATGTCCTGCGGCACCGGTCATTTCGTATTCGTTTGCCCAATAAATTTCTTGACCTAATGATTTTATTCCGTCTTCCATTTGTTCTTTAGATAACTGGAGTGACGAATATACTTTTGCGTCCATTTTTTCTAATTTTTCAAAAGCTTTCATTGATGTTAAATCGTCAAAAATATTATAGCCATGTGAAATTAGTGCAATTGATATCGGATATTCTTTATTTTGATTTTCAATAAATACTTTACCTTGCAATGCGTAACTCATAGCTTTTTTATAGCTCATGCCGGATTTTGTCATAATATAAAAGTTGTTATATGTTCTCCAGCCGGCTTTTGAGGCTTTTTTAATCCTTTCTTCATCCGTAATGCCAAATGGTGCAACAGTAGCTTTTAAAAACTTGTATAACCCTTGGTTTTTTTCAGATTTGTCTAAGGTTGGTTCGATTAGTGTGAATGGTTGCTTTACTACGTTTCTTATCAAATCAGGCAGGCCTCTGATTTTTGAACAGTTATAAATTTTGTAATCTATTGATTGTAGTGACGGTACCAGAATTTTGTCTATGCCTTTTGATAATAAGTTTAGTACGTGGCCTACATAAACCTTTATAGGTAGACAAGTTTCGGTTACAACTAGTGCAGAACCGTTTGAAAGGGTTTCTTTTGTTGTAACGTCTGAAAGTACAATTTTTATACCTAAATCGGTAAAAAAGCCGTAATAAAAAGGGTAATTGTGATAAAATGACATCGCTCTCGGTATACCGATAACGTTTTCATTTTTAATTTCTTTAATGTTTTCCACGTTCGTCTCCTAATCAATATAATATCTATATAATACGCTTTAAATTTTAAAAAACCAGTTTATATTAACATTTCTTGACGTTCCTTTTTTATTGTCATATTATTGAATCATTATGAATAGTGTTGATATTATTAAGAATGCCGAAAAACAATTGGCAAATCAATTTGAGATTATAAATGACATAAGAGATTATAACCAAGAAAAGGTCTTGAATGCGTTTATAGAGAATAAAGTCGCGCCGGAACATTTTTATACGGTTTCCGGTTACGGGCATGACGATTTGGGACGAGAAGTCTTGGATAAGGTTTTTGCGGATGTATTTAGGGCTGAAAAAGCTATTGTAAGAGTGCATTTTGCTTCAGGAACGCATACGCTTGCTTGTTGTTTGTTCGGGAATTTGCGTCCGGGGAATAAGCTCCTTTCTGTTGCAGGTGCCCCTTATGATACTATGCAAGAGGTTATTGGTACAGCCGGAGACGATGTAACAAAGGAAGATTCTTTGATTGCTCATGGTGTTTTGTATGATGAGGTTCCTTTAAAAGACGGTGTTGATGTTGATTATGAAAAACTTGAAGAAATGGTTGACGAAACGGTCACTATGGTTTTAATTCAACGCTCGAAAGGTTACTCAATCCGTAAATCTTTAACAATTGAAGATATTGCAAAAGTTTGTTCAATTGTTAAATCTAAAAATCCGAATTGTATATGCTTTGTCGACAACTGTTACGGGGAATTTGTAGATACAAAAGAGCCGTTAGAGGTTGGTGCAGATTTGATTGCCGGTTCGTTAATTAAAAATGCCGGTGGTGGAATTGTCGAAGCGGGCGGATATGTCGCCGGAAAAGCGCGATATGTCGATAAAACTGCGAATAGATTGACTGCTCCGGGTATAGGATGCGAAGGTGGCGCAATGTTTAATCAGCATAGGTTGATATTTCAAGGCTTGTTCATGGCACCTTCGGTTGTTTCAGAAGCATTAAAGGGTGCAGTTTTGGCTGCGAAAATTTTTGATGAGATAGGTTATGACTCGTATCCAAATTTCGACGCAAAAAGAACTGATATTATTCAAAATATAACGTTTAATTCGCCTGAACCATTGGAAAAGTTTTGTAGAACAATACAATCACTTTCTCCCGTTAATGGTTATGTAACGCCGATTCCGGAACATATTCCAGGATATGAGGATGAAGTTATTATGGCCGGGGGAACTTTTATTGAAGGTTCTACAATTGAGCTTTCTGCGGACGGGCCGATGAGACCCCCTTATGTAGCCTATTTACAAGGTGGCTTGAATTATGCACATGTAAAAATCGCGTTGCGTAAAATTTTGGAAAAAGTTGTTTGATAATTTAAAATATTAATTAATTTTAAGAGCGGAAAGCCTTATTTGAAGGTGTATTCCGCTTATTTTTTGATTTCGGGTGAAAAATTTGAAAAAAAAAAGATTTTGTGTTAATATGCTATTGTTCCTATAAGGAATTATGTAGTGTATTAGTACATAGTTATAAGAGAGAGGATTGAATATGTCATTACCGAATGTAGCATATTTTTCAATGGAAATCGCGATGGATCAGTCGTTAAAGACTTATTCCGGGGGTTTAGGATTTTTGGCAGGCTCGCACATGCTTTCTGCCGGTTATTTGGGTATGCCGATGGTTGGTGTTACTATGCTTTGGACTTATGGTTATTATGACCAACGTATAGGACACGACGGCAAAGTTGAAGTTGCATATATTAAAAAATATTATGACTTCTTAAAAGATTTGAATGTATCAACAACCGTTGATATTTTTGGAGAAAAAGTAAAAGTTAAAGCTTATTATGTTGCTCCTGAATTGTTCGGAGCTTGCCCGGTTTATCTATTGACAACTGATATCGAAGAAAATAGCGAGTGGGCTAGAAGTATTTCTCACAAGCTTTATGACGGAAATGAAAAAATAAGAATTGCTCAAGAAACTGTTCTTGGGGTTGCTGGTGTTAGAATCCTTCAACAAATTGGTTACAAATTTGATGTAATTCACATGAACGAAGGTCATGCACTTCCGGCTGCGTTTGAATTGTTAAGACAATATAACGGTGATTTGAATGCCGTAAAACGTCAAACTGTCTTTACAACTCATACTCCGGTTGCTGCTGGTAACGAAGTTCACTGGGTTGATACTTTGATGGAAGGTGGATTCTTTGCCGGTTGTTCAAGAGAAACTGCGGTTGAATTGGGTGGTGAAAACTTCTCATTAACTGTTGCTGCTTTGAGAATGAGTAGAATAGCAAATGCTGTTTCTCAGCTCCATGGTCTTGTTGCGAACAAGATGTGGGAATGGGTTGACGGTAGATGTCCTATCAGAGCAATTACTAATGCTGTAAATCTTCATTACTGGCAAGATGACAGAATTAAAGAAGCAAAAACTCCAGAGCAATTGCTTGCAGTTAAACGTCAAATGAAAGTTGAATTGTTTGATTATGTTGCAAGCGTTGCCGGTAAGAGATTTGACCCTGATGTGTTAACTATTACTTGGGCCAGACGTTTTGCTGATTACAAGCGTGCTTGGTTAATTCTTCTTGATGAAGAAAGAATTAGTAAATTGTTGAATGAAAATAAAGTTCAAATTATTTTTGCTGGTAAATTCCACCCAGATGATGTTATTGGTAAAGAAACATTTAATAAAATTCTTAACCGTTCTCATTCAATGAAAAATGTAGTTGTTCTACCTGGTTATGAATTACAATTGTCTGGTTTACTTAAACGTGGTTCAGATATCTGGTTGAATACTCCGCTAAGACCGTTTGAAGCATCTGGCACTTCAGGTATGTCAGCTAATATGAACGGTACACTTCACTTCTCTACATTTGACGGTTGGACAGTTGAAGGTACTTATGATAATTTGAACGGATACACTATTGAATATCCAGAGTTGGATGACGAAATGCCTTGGGAAGAACGTCATTGGAAAGATCATGATTGCATGATGTCTAAGTTTGAAAATGAAATAATTCCAACTTATTATGACAACAAGCTTGAATGGGCAAGATTGATGCGTCAAGCAATCAGAACTTCTGAAGGATATTTCAATTCAGATAGAATGGTTATTGAGTATTATAATAGATTATATAAACCAATTGCTCATAGCGATTCTTCATCAGGTGAAGAAAGAAAAGAAATTAATATTTCAGAATCTCCTACATTTGAAGCTTGGGTTTATTCAAATATCAAATAGTCTAGAATGTAGTAATATCAACAAAAACGACCGAATAAAATCGGTCGTTTTCTTGTTAAATGTTACAAAATGTTACAAGATTTTCTTCAAAAATTAAAGAAAAAAATAAAAATGCCGTTACTCATATCACAAGGAAATAAAACTTAGAAAGGGAAACGCTATGGGAATGGCAGCTTCACAGGCAAGATTTTTAAGCTTGACCGCAAGAAAAAACAATACCGAATACGAAGGACAACAAATTAACCAACAAAGAACTACATTGTCTAACCAAACAGCAAATTACTACAACGATTTGTTAGGAATGTCAGTTCCGGTTCCTCCATCAGTAGACAATTATACAAAAACAGTTTACTCATTTGAGGATGGTTCAATTTCAAATACAATCAGCACAATGATTGCTGAAGCTAACGGTTATTATAATGTAAGTTATACATCTTCTTGGGTTGATGACTTTGCAGCCGTAACTGCAGCAAGATCAATTGTTACTAAAACCGATGATGCATATTATGTTGGTGCTAAACAATTGAGAGGTCTTGACAGTGGCGTTTCAATGTACACAGAAGATGCATCTGGTAATAAAACATCATATAGATATGTTTATTTTGAAAAAGATCAAGAAGATGCTGATAAACAAAAAGCTACAGCTGCAGGTGTATACTTGGTGGATAAAAATGGTAAGTTTGTAGCGACTATACCTGAAGGTTTACAAATTGATTCTAATGATGAATATTTGAAAACTCTTTCATCAGAACAACTACTTGAAACAATAAAACAAGAACACGCTTATGAACAGATTTTAAACGCTCAATATGGCGAACCAAAAGAAGGATGGATGGTTCGATATGTTGAAAATACAACAACCGGAACTTGGGCACCATATTTCTACAAAAAAGATGTATTGGATAGTGCAACATACGGTGAAAACGATAATTCGTTGTCAAATATTCCGGCATACACTATTGGTTCAGCTGAAAAAACTGAAGAAATCAAAGGTGTAAGAGCTAAAATAGAACAAGATGCTACAGGTCGTTTAATTAATATTACGCTAAGACCTGGTGAAGCAGATGAAGTTACTTATGCTCTAACAACAAATACCGTAACCGATCAAGCAGCGTATGATGACGCAATGAACCAATATGAATATGATAAGGCAACTTACGATCACGCAATTGCAGAAATCAATGCTAAGATTGAAATTATACAGGCAGAAGATAAGGATCTTGAATTGCGCTTGAAACAGTTAGATACTGAGCAAAATGCAATTACAAACGAGCTTGATGCAGTTAAGAAAGTTATTGAGAAAAACGTTGAAAGTTCGTTCAAGACATTCGGTTAATCAACCCTTAATAGTTAGATAATTTAAGGGTTGAGCCCGAAATGCGCTAGTGCAAAAGTGCGCAGTCTTTAAATTATCTAATTGTTAAGAAGATTAACAATCAAGTTTCCTTTCCCTTTTTCCCTATTAAAAACCAACGACAGAAATGTCGTCTTTTTTGCTTATTTTTTCTTGAATATTATTGTTGGTATGCAGCCAAAATGATGTGAAATACGTTTTTGCGTAATGAATCCGTATTCGGTGAAAAGATTCAAAATTTCCGTAGTCGTTAAGAATTCATTTTTTGACTTTATAAGATAGGAATATTCTTCATTATTGAATTTAAAAATTTTTATACCGATAGCAATAATAATATCAAGGATTTTGTTAGGTGTACCGGATTTGTCAAAATCTATATATAAAAGTTTTCCGTCTTTTTTTAGTACTCGTTTAATTTCGCTGATTGCTTTTGGGTAATCTTTGATGTTTCTGAGGCCAAAGGCGATTGTTATGCAATCAAAAGTTTCAGAATTGAACGCTAAGTTACAGCAGTCGCCTTTGATAAAATTAACCGAAGGAAATTTTTGTTTCGCTACATTAAGCATATTTTGTGAAAAATCAATGCCGATTACTTCACAATTCGGATATTTTTGTTTGATAAACCCCGCTATATCTCCGGTTCCGGTACAGCAATCTAAAATTTTTTCATTTCCAATTAATGAAAGCTCTTTTATTGCGCTCTTTTTGATTTTTTTATGTGTAAAGAGTGATATAAAATTGTTGGCAAAATCGTATATTGGTGCAATTTTGTCAAAAAGGTCTTTTATTTTTTGTGGTGATTTGTCAACTGTCATAAATTGTAATCTTTTTGCCTCTATTAAATAATAACATATAATTGAGATATGAGAATAGGATTTTTGCCAATAGACGATAGACCGGTTTGTTACACTCTTCCAAAAATTATTGCAGAGTGTAATTCAGGCATAGAATTTTTACTTCCGCAAAGGGAGTGGTTAGGTAATCTGACAAAATACGCTAATACGGATAAGTTACTGGATTGGCTTGATAGTTTGAAGGGATTGGACGCGCTTGTTTTGGCATTAGATACGGTTGCTTATGGTGGGTTAATTTCTTCGCGGCGATGTTCAGAAACTTTTGATGAGATTAGGTCAAAAATAGAAAAATTAAAATTAATTTTGCAAAATAAAAAATGTAAAATTTATGCATTTTCAAGTATAATGCGAATTTCGAATAACAATATTAATCAAGAAGAGAAAGAATATTGGGATAAATGGGGTAAAAAAATTTTTGACTATTCTTTTTATACCCACAAATTGGGATGTGAAAGTTGTATTCATAATGTTATACCTTCTGAAATTTTAGACGATTATTTGGCTACGAGAAAACGTAATTTTGAAATTAATAAGGTATATTTAGATTGGCAAAAAGAGGGTCTTTTTGAGCGGATGATTTTTTCAAAAGATGATTGTGCGCAGTATGGGTTTAATGTTCAAGAGGCAAAATTTTTAGAAGATATGGGAGGGTTTGTAAAAACCGGTGCTGATGAAATCCCAATGAGTTTGTTTTCACGTGCGATAAGTGATTTTTATGGCAATGTAAAAGTTGCACCGATATTTATTGAGCCGGAACAAAAAGATTTGATTTCAAATTATGAAGATATCTCTATTGAAAAAACGGTTTTGGGCCAATTGGAATTGGCTGGCTGTGAAGTGGTTGAGCCTAAAAGTGCGGATTTGATTTTGTATATTAATAATTTTAAGGCGCGTCAAGGTGAAATTGTTATGAATATACCGACGGAACCGTTTTCAGGTGTATTAAAAATCCTCGATAAACCTTTTATGATTGCGGATGTTCGATTTGCAAATGGCAGTGATAATTGTTTTATTAACGAGTTGTTTAAGAATTCTGAAATTTTGCAAAGTAAAAAATTTTTTGGCTATTCGGCGTGGAACACTTCGGCAAATTCTATAGGTAGTTTAGTTTGTGGAGCATTGTCGAGGTGGCATTCGATTAAGGATACAAATGCTTTGAAGTTGGATTTAACAAGGTTTTTGGATGATTGGGGGTATCAAGCGAATGTGCGGCAAGAATTGTCACAGCCAGATATTGATTTGTTGAATGAAAAAATGCTAAAATATGAGGAAGAGTTAAGAATGATTTTTAACATTAATAAGATGCCAAAAATCAGATATTCTTTCCCATGGAATCGATTATTTGAGGTGGAAATTGAGTTTAGTTGAGATAGTTTTGTTAAGTATAGCTATGGGAATTGATTGTATGGTTGTTTCATTTTCTCAAGGATTGATTTTTCGTTCTCAGAGATTGAAAAATTCCATTGTATTGGCGTTAACAATGGGATTATTCCAAGGGTTTATGCCTTGTTTCGGGTATGTTGGTGCAAATTCAGTCCGAGATATTTTGGCACCGTTTAGTAAATTAATTGTATTTTCAGTTTTTTTGATATTAGGTATGAAATTTATTTTTGAGGCTTTTTCAAAAGTGGAAAAGGAAAAACTTTGTTGTATTGGATTGAGTTGTTTGCTCGGGTTGGGAGTTGCCACAAGTATTGATGCTTTAGTTGCTGGAAGTACTTTGGTGTTTTCGGGTAATAAGTTACTTTTTCCAGCGTTTAGTATTGGCGTTTTTTCATTTTTTATGTCATTACTTGGGTTTTGGCTTGGAAACTTTTTAAAACATTTTCCTTCAAAATATCTTGAAATCTCCGGTGGGTTAATTTTGGTTGCATTGGCCATTAAAACTTTGGTTAGATAGTTCAAATATTTTATGTTACAATACTTAAAGAATAGGTTGGAATCACTTAAAGTTTTTGGTGTAAATTTCCGATATGAAAATATGTACTTTGACTTATTTATATATGTAAAGACATGTAAAGTTCATGAGTAAAATCATGGCAATTATTTGTAAATAAAAGTTTTTATATATTTGTAGGTCTAAAGTAAAGTGTAAAGGATATATTATGCAGAACCCTCGCGATACTTTAGAGATGAATATAAAAAGGTTAGTAGATTTCTTGATATATTCAAAAAACTTTTTAATCAGGAAAAGTCCGCTCAAGGCGATGGCTAATTCGTTTGTCGAAGGTATAAAAGACTTTTTGACAATGCGAAAAAAGCAAAAAATGGCGATGTATAGATTAAGTTATCACAGACACCAACTTCAAAAAATGGAACAATTGATAGCAGAAAACAATCAACATACGTTCTTGAGGGGAAATAATCTTAACGAAACCAGATAAGGAATAGTGCTATGGGATTGATTACAAGCCAAATACGATTAATGTATCTTCAACAAAGCCGATTAGATTTGGAATATAAGATACAATTGATTACTCAAGCGAGAATGAATTTGGCGCAGTCTGTTACTGATTTGACTCAAGTGGGTACCGATTATGACGGAGATAGTCCGGTTGCAAAAATGTTGGCACAGCGTCAAGCCAAATTAAAAGTTCTTGAACAGAAACTTGAGCAACAAATGCAAATGTATCAAGCTCGATTAAAAATGATAGATGCAGAATATCAATCTTGTCAACAGATGATGGATAAGAATATTAAATCTGCGTTCAGTTATTAGAAATGAACACAAAGGCGCCGCAACATTAAGTCGGAGG